>CALEGD010000019.1 GCA_937877075.1 uncultured Acholeplasmatales bacterium | reverse complement strand
CATTGATGATTTCGGAAAAGGTTATTCTTCTATTGTTTATTTAAGAAATTATCAAATAGATATTTTGAAGATCGATAATACTTTCAATTCAAAAATAAATGTCGATGAGACTGCTGGAAGGATTGTGAAAACAATTATTGATATTGCCCATGAATTGGGACTGATGGTTATCTGCGAAGGCGTTGAAGATCAAGAAGCCTGTAAAATATTACAGGAACTCGGAGCTGATTATGCCCAAGGGTATCATTTTGCCCGACCGATTCCAGACAAACATGTTCTTTCATGGTATTTAAAAAACTCAGGCAATTTTAAAAATTTTATATAAAGTTCAAGGCAATTATACAGTCAAAAAGAAGATTACTCAATATTCTAATACTGAGGAGCTGATTTTTTTGAATTGTTATCCCCTATGCATCTGGCGAAGACGCAAGGCCGGATGCAATGCTTTTATTGTCCTTGTGTTAGCTCTTGTCATTCTTCTGGCAATCGAATGCCCTAATACCCTCTCTCAATGTGAAGAGGAATTGATCGGTGATGAAGATGATTTTGAAGAAAAATAAGCTAAAAAGTCACTCCGATGATGGAGTGACTTTTTTATTCTAAAATACTTTTCAGAACATCCTGGCTTGATTTATCAAGCATTGAACATTTGAAAAGACAAATCGTCCCTTTATTAAGCCGTTCGGTCAATTTCGCTTTAAATTCTTGATCATTATCGGCACGGATTACTTGTTCAGGATTCATTCCATGTTTGATTGCATAATTACCGATGCTGGCAGCGGCTCTATCTTTAGTAATTAAAATATCTACTTGATTTCTAATCAGCATCTTGGCAATCTTTTCATAATATTTTTCTGCTTGCTTACCTAAATAAGAAATTTGGCCGAGTGCAGCAATCTTCCGTTTTCCTTTTCCGAGTTCGCGTAGCACTTTTAAAGCGGCCTCGGTTGAAGTTGGGTTGGAACTCCAAGTGTCATCAATTATTAAACTTCCGTTAATTCCTGGTTTTAGTTCAGTATGGCTGCGGATATGATGAAATTTCTCCAAGAAAGAAATTGCTTCTTTTAAATCAACTTTCATAACCGAGATTGCAGCTAAGGCTGCCAGGGCATTATAAACATTATGTTCACCAAAACCCGGTACATAAACAGGATAGACTCGGTTCTGATAAATTAGCTTAAATTTCATCCCATTCTCAGAATACATAATGTCTTTGGCTTGGTAATCGGCTTTCTTTTTTATTCCAAATGTTAGAATCTTACCTTCAAAACGGCTAAAGTCCAGTTTCTTGATATGTTTATTATCGCGATTAATGATCAAAGTCGAGTCTTTACCTAAACCGGTTAATAACTCACCCTTGGTACGAATGTAATTATCTAAAGTTTTACACCAATTCAAATGATCGATTCCGATGGTCGTGATAATTCCGATTGTCGGTTTAAAGAATTCACATTCATAAATTAAATTGCCGGGATGAGTAATTGCGGTTTCAAAAACGGCATAATCCGTATCATCATCAATTTGCATCAGATAATCATTCATAAAACGTAGGGCATTTTTACTGCTTTCGGTAGCCACGACCTTATACTTATTTCTAAGGACTTGCGTTATCATTTCTTTTGTTGTCGTCTTCCCGCAAGTACCGGTAACTGCAATCACCGGAAGGTTGAATAAATTTCGATAGTAATTTGTAAAGCTGTCATACGCCGCTTTTACATTCCTAACATAGATAACTCTATTAACCCCCATCGTCCCCTTTAGTAAGGGTTGATCGGTAACCACATAACAAGATTCCAAATTTTCAAACTTTTTTAAATTCATTTCTTCCGCTTTATTTAAGTGGAAAACCAGAGTAAATTTATCCATCTTATTGATATCATTGGTAACATATTCAATTATTACCTCATCAGCAGGATTGGATTCGACTCCCAAAACTTTTTTAATTTCCTTCAGTGCTAGTTTTTTCATACTTCTCCTTATTTTCTTCCGCTAGAAAGACTGCATAGTCAATCGCATTTTTGGCTGTTTGGACCTCAATAAATACATGTCCCGGTCGCCAGTTAACCTCATAAACCCAAAGATGTTTATTATTATCAAGTCCGACATCAATTCCTAATTCGTCAAATTTATAGGGATAAAGAGTTTCAAAATGTTCAACAAATTTTAAAGCGAATTCCTTCAAAAGTTTTCCGACTAGAGGGGCCTCATCTCCATATTCATTTCTAAGAAAATTCGGGAGTTCAACCATTTGCGAACCTTGACTTAAATTGGTTATCACCCGATCGAGCGAACCGACCCGGGGAAAAATAATCGTGATTACCCATTTTCCTTTTCGGTCCTTTTGTAAGTGGAGTCGGTAATCATAGGGTTCGCCGGTTTTTAAGCGGCAATCGATGAATTTCTGCATCAACATTGGCCTTTTCTCCATCATTTTTTCTATAAAGCTAATCAATTTCTTTCTCGAAACATATAGATGCTTTTCTTTAATATGAAGTAGATAAACAAATCCTTTCCTTTCTATGCTGATTACATCATCTCCGTGGTGCCCTCTAACCGGTTTTATAATTGTCTTTCCATGCACTTTAAGAAAGTCGAATATTTCTTTGCTATCTTTAAGAAAATTATACGGAATAACATGATCCTTAAAGAGTTCCCCGGTGATGATTTTCTGATATACTGCGGTCTTCGTTCCGACCGGATAACAGGTAAAGGGAACTAATTCCTTTAAACGGTTTTCGGTTTGGTCTTGGAAAACACTGTTTTGATTAGCGGTATTGATAATCACATCCGGAAAAGGAAAGATTTTATTATGCCATTTACCACCTTGGTAGTACATACCATTTATTTCTTTCTTTTCAAAATCTACATTTGAAGCAGTGAAATAAAAGAAATCAAATCCTTCGTGTTTTGCTATCGCAGAATAAAGATATGCCCGAGAAACTTTTTCCGGATCCTTTCGAATATGAAACATACCTATTAACATTATCCTACCTCATTTCCTTGTTCAGTATATATTATGACTTGAGGTAATTTTGGTATGGACGATAATATCCCTCTTTCCGAATTGGGTATATTCACAACCGAATTTCTATCTCCGTCATAAAATATATTAGTCGATTAAATAAATTTATTCCAAATAAGGGGAGGATTAAAATCGATATAATTATATTTTTGGGAACCCAGAAATCCGGATCGAGTCGCGAAGCGTTAACAGCGGCAGGCAATCTTGGTTACTTCACCTGTCTCTTTACAAACAACCAAAATCAGATTATAAATCGTCAAGCCTTTCCGGAGGTTCATTTAATGCAGTATTGCGATTTGGATGATATCGATGCGGTTCGGGAAACTATTCGTTATCTTGGTCATAATTCCTTGAATATCCGGGCCATTGTGAGTTTTATTGACCCCTATTGTGCTCTTGCCGCAAACCTCGCAAAAGAGTTTGGAGTTGAATGCTTTTCCGGTGATGCTATGGCCATTATGCAAGACAAATTGCGCACCAGGGAAATACTTAAAGAAAGTCCTTATAATCCCGAATATCTGGTCATAAATGAAGAAAATTACCTGGAAGAAAAACAAGTTAAAAAACTCTTACCTGCAGTTGTAAAATACATTGATTCCAACGGTTCTCGGGATGTCTATTATTGTGAGAGATATTCCGAATATTTGAAATATTCTGAGCGTTTGTTTAAGGATTATCCGGGAGGAACCCTGGTTGTAGAAGAGTATTTAGACGGAGAGCAGTTCATCGTCGAGGTTTTAGTCGAGGCCGGCAAGGTGAATATTGTTGCCGTCATCGAACAAGAAATCAATTTTATCAACGAACACTTTATTATTACAGGTTACAATCTCCTCACTAATTATTCACGTTCTTATTTCGAAAAGTTAAAACGAAGTACC
Organism: uncultured Acholeplasmatales bacterium; assembly: GCA_937877075.1. Taxonomy (GTDB): domain Bacteria; phylum Bacillota_I; class Bacilli_A; order ML615J-28; family CAG-698; genus DTU067. Next base: position 9,809 of record CALEGD010000019.1, on the reverse strand, counting down.
GAAGAGATTATTAAAATTTATGGTCTAGAAAACGGTCCTTGTCATTTAGAGATGCGACTTGTCAGGGGAAATTGGAAACTTGTTGAAATAAATCCGCGGATATCCGGAGCCGGAATGAATCGGCTTCTAAACATCGGTTTCGGTATTAATCTTGTTGAAGAAACACTAAAACTGGCTTTAAAAAAGCCGATTAACCTTGAACCAAAACAGATAAAGAGTACATTCGCACAGTATGTGATTCTCGAAAAATCGGGAATATTAAAGAAAATAACCGGTAAAAGGGAGGTCCTAAACAGTCCCGGAGTGGAATTTATCTATGTAAAACCACGTAAAGGTACTTATCTAACACCTCCGACTTCATTGGGTAATCGTTATGCTTTTGTGATAGCAACCGGCAGCAATGAAAAAGAAGCCCGAAGAAATGCGAAAAATGCCGCCGAAAAAATTGTCTTTCACTTGATTATGGAATAATTCCAAAGACTTAGACGATAATCCGAAACATTTAACCGGCTAGGGTTAAGTGTTTTTTTATTTCCCGTTAAAATACATGCCTTAACAAAACAAGCAAAAAGTGATATAATAAATTTATGAATTTACTGGCAAAAAAGCAGATTTCATTGTTATATTAGTGAGCCGGTATAAATAAAAGAGGGAATATGTACGATTCAAAATTTTTAGAAAAAAATATACAGGCTTTAAAAAAAGGCAATGAGGAGGCCTTCAATAATATTTATGAAGCAACTCATCGTTTAGTATACTATACGATTTACTCAATTTTAAAAGATTCCGACTTATCTGAGGATATTATGCAGAACACTTATCTTAAAGTATATGAGAAGGTCAATTCTTATGAAAGTAAATCGCCTAAGGCTTGGATTGTAACGATTGCCAAAAATCTGGCAATTAATGAATATAACCGAAGAAAGAAGGAAGTTCTTCTTGATCATGAAGTAATTGATGCTCTTGCTTCAAATGAAAATACCAAGACGCCTTTAATTGATCTAGCCTCAAAAAATCTTCCTGAAGATGAATTCATGATTCTTATGCTCTGCATTTGTGAGAATTACAAAAGAAGGGAAGTCGCTGCGATAATGAATCTCTCTACAAGCGGTGTTACCTGGAAACTTAACCAAGCTTTAGATAAACTTAAAAAAATAGTAAAGGTGGTGGAATGATGAAAAATCGAGAATTAAAACGTCGATTAAGAATCGAAAGTTTAAATTTTGTTCCGAATCTAAAAGAGGAAATCCTACAAAAACTTAATATCCCAGTAAAACCAAAAAAACTTTATTTTAATTTTTGGAAAATTGCTCTTGTTTTCTCCGTTTTCATTTTAAGTTTAATCCTCTCTTTTAGTAGTTTTTCAAAAACCCCCAGTACCATCTTAACTATTGATATTAACCCCTCTTTAGAAATTGAACTTAATGAGAAGGAAAAACTTCTCTCCGTCCGAGCTTTAAATCTTGATGGTGCTCATGTCTTAGAGTGTGCACCGGAACTGAATGGTAAAACTCTCGAAGAAGCTTTAAGCCTTCTGCTTCAGGTGAGTGTCGAACTTGGTTATTTAGATCCAGAAAATGAAGCGGCGGAAATAAATATTCTTACAGTCAATAAGTTGCAAAAGTTAGAAGATAAAATGAATCAAAAGGTTCAAGAAAAATTTGAAAAACTGTTTCAAAAAAACTCCTGGAAAACCAAAGTGAAGAACCGAAATCAAGACGGTGGTCTTAATGAAAAAGCAAAAAAGAATAAAACCAGCAAAGGTATTATGATGTTAATTGAAAAAGCCTTAAAAGCCGACCCAAATTTAAGCTTTAATGAAGCTTTGAAACTCTCCCCGAAAGAATTAAATACAATTATTAAAGATTACCGGGAAGACGATCTAAAAGAATTTCAAGATAAATACCGAGATATTATCAAAAAACTAGAAGAGAAAAAGAGAGAAGTCGATAAAGAAAATGAACAAAAGATAGAGGATTTAAAAGAAAGTTTAAATAATTATCTGAAACGACTTAATAAAAACGGAAATATGGCTTTAAGAGTGGAAATCAAAAGATTCTTAGAAGACCAATTCCCGGACTTTAATTTCATTTGCTCCGGAGGCGACCTTCAAGGAAGAATAAATGAATTACTTAATGAGACTGATTCCTTGAAGAGTCTTCTTAATGAAACCGTGGAAAACAATTACCGTATTCAAATCGAATATTTTAATCAAGAAGTCAAAAAAAAGATTGGAAATAAGGATTTTAAATTTGATTGCGAGTTTCAAAAACAAGTAAATTTTGATGACTTAATAAAAAACTACCGAAAAGGTATGTCTTTCGATCAAAAACAGATATATCAATTAACAATTGAGATTAATACATTAATTGCTCTAAACAAACCTTTCCTATCCGATTCCATCACTAGACTTTATACCCAATATCAAAACCATCTTGTAAAAACCGATGAAAGTTTTCAAAATTCACTTTATATTCAGAAATTTGAAGCAGCTTACGAAGAATTTCTAAACAGATAAAACAAAGTCTAAAAAACTTTGTTTTTTATTTAAATTTACTGGCAAAAAGTCGTACTACTTTGTTATATAATTGAAAAACAAGGAGGTCTTTATGAAAAAAGTTAAATTTATTGGATTATTTTTATTGCTTTTGTTTTCAGGAGTATTATATGGATGTTTAGGTGCAAGTGATTTCCGAGCCCCAAACGCCTATATTACCATTGACATTAACCCTTCAATCGAAATAATCACCGGCGATAACGGATTGGTTGTTGAGGTAAATGCCTTAAATAACGATGCGGAAATCTTACTCGTTGAGACAGATTTCACCGGAAAATCGGTTGAGGAAGTTACTGAATTTATTCTTCAGCTGGCAACTGAACTTGGCTATATTGATATTGAAGCAGACAATGCCATTATCATCACTGCCGAAACCGACGATGTAGATGCAACAGCGGAACTTGAAGATAAACTTTCTGAAAAGATTCAAAAATTCATTACCGAAAGAGAAATTAAACTGACACTGATACAAGCAAAATTAGCTGCTTCCGAAGAAATTAAACTTCAAGCCGAAGAACTTGGAATTTCCGTCGGAAAATTAAAGTTGATTACCTTCGCTATGGCTTTTGATTCAGAATTGACACTTGAAGAAGCCGCAGGAATGAGTGTTCGCAATCTGAATGCCATCGTCAGAGAATCAAGGAAGGAAGTTCGTAATTTCTATACTTATGAAATTAAGGATTATTATCATGAAGTAAAAGAAGAATTGATGATTAATTATTATAAAGAAAAAATCAGTTTAATAAATAATGCTATCCAAAATTCTGGAGATGAAGTTTTTGAGGAGTTTCTTCAAGAAGGAGTAGTAGTTTCTGATATTAAGGCCCTCTATCAAGAGTATTATGATGAAATAGAAGCTTATCAACCAAATGAAGATACGGATGAAATTACCGATATTGATCTTAGTGAACTTTATAAACAAAAAGAAGATTTGATTGAAAATCTAAAATTACTCTTAAAAGAAAGTGCTGAAAGTAAGTCTTCCCAAGAATGGAAAACCTTACGTGAACAGATAAGAAATATCAAAGGCCAAATCCAAAATATCAGTGATCAACTTGGGGAACTTGGCGGATCCTTCATGGGCGGTTTTAAAATGGGGCATTTCTGTTTCAAATACAATGGAAAGACCTTTGAATATAAAGCAAGAAATATGAATCTCCGGCAGTTAAGAGCAATCACTGCAAAATACCGCGGACTTTTCCAAAAAATTGGAATTGACTTGGAAGAACTAGAACTTACTTTCATGGTTTCCCTTGCAAATGAACTTGCAGTATTAGAAGAATCATATCAAGTGCAACTCGAGGCGAAACGTGAGAAAATTAGCGAACAAAAAGATGTCCTTAAGGATTATCTAAAAAGAGAAAAGGAAACTTTAAAAGAAATCTGTATGAATAATAGAAAACACAGAAAATAAAAAAGTCGGGATTCCCGACTTTTCTCATTTTCTAAGAATTGGTAATTTGCCTTTTTCATAATCAAGTTGGGTAAAATCCCAATCATCCTCCGACCATTCTAAACTGTTAATAAAAAACTCAGGATTATCTAAATTATCCAATGTAGCCCTTTCGAGATTCAAAAACTGAGTTTCGCTTCCGTTAATCACAAAAGAACTGTCATAACAAAGATAATTATTAAAACCCTCATAAACCATATTTCCGAGCCCAAGTGGATGTATGGTTACGGTTGCTCCTGTGACTTGAATCTTTCCGGTAAATAAATTACCGGATAATTTTCCTTCCTCACCGCTACCAATAATTCCTGCAATCCAAGCTTTTGATCCTGTGCCTGACATATTTAAATCGATCAGATTATAATAAGCATCAAGCCTCTTTGCTTCTCCGACAAGGCCTCCAAAATTTAGTTCGCCGGCGGTAATGTTGATTAAACCATTAACACTACAGTTTCGAACTTCGGCCCGTCCGGCCTTGCCGATTAAAGCACCAACCGATACTTTTACATTTGTATTAATGGAAAAATAAAGATCCTTTAATTCCAGATTAGAGATAATACCATTAAAGGAAGCAAAAAGACCATAGGATTGTTCTTCATAGGCTTGAGTATCGATTGCCAAGGAAATATTTTTTATAACATAATTGTTTCCGTCAAAAATACCGTTGAAGGAAAGTGGCGTCCATAACTTTCGAAACAAATCAATATCATTCTCCAATCGATAATAATAACCGTTTTCAAGATTTATCAATTCATCATAGCTATTTATCGCTTGGGGTTCTAGGGTTTTAAGAATTAATAATTCTTTATTAATACTTACGGCTTTTGAAGAAACATCATATTCGTTCAACCCGTATGTAATTCCGATAATCGAAACCACATGGAATATGTCTTGATAATCTGCGACTTCTTCTTTCCAGGTGATTTCCAGTAAATTCTTATTTTTTCTATTTATTTCACTGCCACGGTAGAAAATCTCTTGGTCTTTAAAAAGAAGCACGATTTCGGTTACAAGATAATCTGTCTCATTCCTTAAGCAAATTTGAAGCGGAGTCGAGTCTCTTACTCCGATAATATCTTTATCGACAATTAACTCCAGTACTTCAAGATCCCCGAGAATCAAAATCTCTGTAATAAATGGAATTTGAAATTCTTGATAGAAAGTATTTCCAAATGAATTATACTTAAATCCAAGCAGTTTAATTTCATAATTTCCGCCTTCAGTCACCGGAGAGAAACTGATAATGCCATTATCTTTTTCTTTACCAAGGACTACCGGAACTTCCATATCGTTAACCATGAGAGTTACTACATCAACATTTGAGGGATTATTAAAAAATATACGGGCATGAACCTCTTGCCCAACCCTGGGAAGTGTTTGGTTTAAAAATGTAAATTCGGTAATCTCCAAAGGTAAAGCTTTAGTGGGAACTTCCAGAGTTATTTCATTAACTCTCTCGCCCGAACCGTCATTTAAATCATAAGTGTAAATTGCTTTAATCAAATACATTGTCTTTGCTTCAAGATCGGTAAAAATAAATGAATCAAAGTCTTCCAATCCAATAATTAGTTCTTCTCCTTTAAATAAAGAAACGGAAGCAATAGATCCGGTCTTATCCTCATCCAAGACAGAAAGCTCAAATGCAATCTGATCAACTTCTGCTTGGGGATTTACGATCTTAATTTCGGGGATCTTAAGTCTCATTGTTTCCACATCAACCCTCAAAACCTGCACTTGTTCGCCTTTTCCGTCTTCAAGGTTATAACTAAAGGTAATTTGGACCTGGTAAAGCTTACCCGAGAGCAGTCCGGAAAATTGGGGGTTATCTTCCGAATGTTTTGTCTCCTTTAAATCATTATCCAAATAAAGTTCGATTTTAGTAATATTGCATACCAAGTCGGGGTCTGTTGTTTTTAGTTCATATTTTAAGAAAGTTTGTCCGATATCTGAAAACTCTATAGCCAAGAGTGGTTTTTGTTTATGGGTTCTTACTTTTGCTTCTTTTACTTCTTCCAATCCTTGTCCATAAACATAGGTGATTTTAAAAATATATTCTGTGTCGGATTTTAAAAATGAAAACTTTTTGGTACTATCATTAATTGTCGCGACCTTTTCTTCACCTTCAAAGAGTTCTATCACCGATAGGGTTCCGGATATTTCCTCATCATTAAACTTTAGTTCAAAACTAATTTCGTCCGAACTAGGAATCAAACTTGTAATTTCAATAATCTTTTTGGTCCTAAAAGCTTCCTTATGTAGTATGATACAATTCATTCCCTCACCGTCAAAAATGTCATAAGCAGTTGCAATTGCAAACTGATATAGAGTATCGGAAATCAGATTATCAAACTTTATGTTTTTATCACCAAGCTGGAAATCAATTTTCTTAATAATATCACTTCCGTCATAAAGATAGGCCCGAAGAATATTACCATTTTCCTTAATTAAGTTGTCGGGATCGCTGATCTTTATATCAAAGGAAACCGATGTTGCGGTAATATTTAAATTCTCGCATTTTTTACTTGGAATCTTTAGAAATCTGATTCCGTAACTCACAGAATTATTCTCAAGGATCTTTACTTCCTTTATTTTGCTTCCGTCGGAATATTGGATTTCAATTATTTTCATAATCTTCTTTCCCGACTCTTTTTCAGTGTTAAAGGGAATAATAATATTTTCATAATCAGATTTTGAGGAAAACTGGTATGATTGATAACGTACTCCACTTATTACACAGGAAAGAAAATCATACTCTTCCGGATTATAGACTTTTATAATCAAAAACATCTCTTGACCTGCTTCTAGATAATAGTCACATTCATCTTCTTCTATCAGTTTGATATCTTTCTTTATTTCATCTTCAATGGTTTCACCATCAAAATTATGAAAAGGATCTTCTTGATCAATCAGTAGAGAAAGCGGAACAATTGTTGGATCATCAGATTCGGAAATAACCATTCCCTGAAAGGTCGGCGCTAGCGGACCCTCCTTCTTACATCCGGAAATTAATATAAAAATTAGAAATAATAAAAACAAATATTTTTTATTCATTTTTGCCTCCAAAACTAAACTAGATAATATTTTATACCATTTCCGATAGAAATTTTTTGACAGTTTTTGAAATTTAATTTAAATATTTCCATTAATATTAATTGGTTTTAATGAAAAAATATAATTATGAATGGAGGAAAAAATGAGAAAGTTTACAGAACCGGAAAATATTGCAATTACCGGAATTTTAAAAAATGAATCTTTGGGGTTTGTTTTTGGAAGAACAATCATCTCTTTAATTGATGATCTGGACTTAAAGAAATTATTAGAATCAGGAATTATCGAACAAGAAGGAAGAATCAATGCCTTAAAGAAAATTATCAAAGATTGTGAGTATGAGAAAGAGCAGGTGGAAATATAATGGGAGTTTTAGGAAAGCTTGTAAAAATGGGGACTGATATTGATGATCAGGTTCTCTTTGCTTATGCACTTAATGCCGCTAAAACCAATTCTAAGGCCTATTTAACTGCTACTTTGGTCAGTACTTCAACTGAACTTAGAACCTTCTTCTCTTCTTTATTAACCCAAAATATACACTGCCATTCTGCCTTAGTTGCTCTCGGAATAAAAAAGGGTTGGTTGGAACCCGATTGTAAACCAAAGGACAATCTACAAAAAGAATTAGAGAAGGTCGAATGTCTCTTTAACGAAGAATTATCCGCTAATGAATATAAATAAAGGAGGTCATTATGAATAAGAATCGGAACCGCAATCTGGAATTCGGTCGCGAGAATGAGCGTCGAAACGATAATCTCGAGTTTGGAAAAGAATTTAACCGCGATAATGAAAATTGTAATCTCGAGTTCGGACGAGACAATGAAAAACGCAGAAACAACAATCTCGAGTTCGGACGTGATAACGAAAGAGAGAACAAGAATCTTGAGTTTGGGCGCGACAATGAAAATCGCAGGAATAACCTGGAAGTAAGTAAAGAATTCGAAAATGATCGCAACCGCAAAAGAAAATGACCAAAAAAACTGTAATCCGTAAGGGTTACAGTTTTTTATTTAAGCAGCTTTTAAAATCTTAGCGACTACTTGTTCAGCTTCAATGAATCCTAAGTTTAGTTTTCGAAAATAATTATAATAACTAAGTAATTCACAAAATACAAAGTAGAAATAATCCTTCTTCTTTCTAAAACTTTGGTATAGCTCATGAATATAATTAAACATATAATTCTTAAAACCTAGAAAGTCAGATCTTGTATCAGTTAGGAATTCTCTGTCGATAAAACTCTTTAGAAGTTTTAGACCCTTAATTTCATTAACCAAATGATAAAACTCATGGTATTTTGCATTCAAACTAAGACTTCTCTTATCATCAGGAAAGAAATAGACATGATGTTTGCCTTTTTCCGCAAGTTCATAAAGTATATCTAGTTTCCTTTGGAAATTGATTACTTCTGTCTTTAGCTTTTCTAAACCTTCAAAATTAATTCTATCTAGAAGAAAAACCTTATTTCCTTCACTTTCAGTCTTATTTCCGAAGAGAATGAAACTTCCTTGTTGACGTAAATAACGGATGTTTTCAACCTTTTCTTCTCCGAAGACAATTTGATAATCTAAAATAACAGCCTTAGATATACTACTGGGCTGAATATAATCATGACTTTCATCCCGAAAATATTCATTTAAATCTTTTCTTTTTCTAATCAAATCTTCAGAATTCTCCAAAGATTCAATTTTTCTGGTGACTGATTTTCTTAGTTCACTTTTAAGACTTATAAAGTTGGGTCCTTCATCAAATGTATATAGATAACCATCTTGATCAAAATGATTATTGCAAGCAAAGAAATAAGCCACATCTTGATCTTTTGATATATCTAAAAGACGGGTCGGAATCAGATAATGTTGGAACTTCCCCAATGTTTCGGCAGTCAGGCCTTCTTTTACTTTCAATACTTCTTTTAAACCAGCAATAAGCTCTTTATAATAATGAGCTTCACTGATAATTGAAAATTCAGAATTCTGAAAATTTCGAATGATTGTAGGTGTTAGATCATTTCCGGTTTCAGGATTAATCGTAAATTTTCTTGATTGACCGCGATAATAAGCCATACTACTCCCCCTGAAATAATTTAAGTTTTTCGAGCAATTTTTGATAGATGTTTTCGGCCATCCAAATTTCCGAAGGTGAGGCTAGTGCTTCTGCTAGTGTAAACCAGCCGACACCGCTGTTTTCTTCTTGATTGATTTTAAGGGATTCATTCTCATTAGCTTCCAGAAGATAGGTAATATTTAAGTGAAGGTGGGATGAGATATATTTCCCTCTTTTTTGATGACCGTTAACACATAAAGATTCTAGTGAAAAAATCTCTTCGGTAATCGGTTTTAAATTCTTTAATCCTGTTTCTTCTTTTGCTTCTTTTATCGCAAGTTTCAATAGATTTGCTTCCCCGTCAGCATGTCCACCAGTCCAAGACCAAGAGTCATAGATTTTATGGTAAACCATTAAAACCTTATTTCTGTCTTTATTTACAATCCAATTCGAGGCAGTTATATGAGCTATCTCATTAGTACGGTTCAAAATGTCCGGAAAAATCTCAATATACTTTAAGATTAGTTCTTTGTCTATTTCTTCTTGTTCATTGTAGGGATGATAATTCTTTATTGCTTCAATATAATTCATTTCTACTCCTCTATACTAGATTTATTATACCATTTCTAATCTAAAAATAAAAGTTTAATAAAGCATAGTTTCTTTAATTTGCGATTGTCCGGAAATCGTTAATAGTTACTTTCTTCAGAAATC
>CALEGD010000018.1 GCA_937877075.1 uncultured Acholeplasmatales bacterium | reverse complement strand
GTTTCCATCGGCAGCCGCCTGAATCTTGCCGCAGGTATCCATTGAGCCGTTTCCACCGGTGAAAAGCAGATAACGAATATTGTGTTTTTTCAAAATCTTTATAATTTTTAAATAATCCTCCACATCAAGCGGATGTCTCGAGGTGCCGATAGCTGAACCCGGACTTAGTTTTAAAGCTTCAATTTCTGCTTTGGAGAGATTAGTTAGTTTAATGAAATCTTCCTTTAAAAGGCCTTTGCTTCCATATCTGGCAGCCAGTATTTCTCCTTTAAAACCCTGCTCTTTTGCTTCTTCAATCGCACCGGCAAGGGAAGCGTTAATCACTGCGGTCGGAGCTCCGCCGTGAGCTATAAGTAAATTTGCCATATAAGTCTCCTTAAAAATTATTCTAGTAATAATATTATACCAAAATTAATAACTTATTAAAAGTTATAAGAAAAAAAGGAGATTATCTCTCCTAATTTCCCTGGGTTAATTTGTTTTCGTAGATTTCGATTATTGGCGGAATTACTAAAAACTGTAATAAGATTGCCGGCCATGTCTTGACAAAATAAGCGATTAAAAAGACTTTTAGACCATAAGCTTGTCCGTTTATTCCCATGATTATAGCGTTAATGGAGCCGCCGACGATTCTTCCGGCTAACATGGCAATAATAAGGGCCAGATAAATATTAAGGAGTCCGGTTTTGAAAGGACGAAAGTTTTCATAAACCAAGCCGATTACAAGTCCATAAACTCCCAGTTCTGCAGCCATAACAGTTGCAACCGGGAAAAAGGGCATACCGGACGGCATTAATGCTGATAAGATTGGCGTAAGGATACCGATTGCCAGTCCATATTTCCAACCGACGATAATTCCGGCGATTAAAATCGGAAAGTGCATCGGTGACATAAGTTGACCGACTCCGGGTCCGGCGGCATGAAAGAGTGGCGGTATAATTACTCCGAGGGCAATGAAGAGCCCCGATAGAACTATTTTCTCTGTTTGTTTTTTCATAATATCTACCTCACATTCTCAAGTATTATACAATATCAATTACCCTTTTTCAAGAAAAATGACCATCTTATAAAACTAGTTGACTTTTTTGGAAATTTGAATTATAATTATAAAGAATTTTATGGTATTCGGTGCTTTATGCATAACAAGGAATTAGGTTAAGCCTAAGCTGTCCCAGCAGCCGTATAGTTGATGAAATCAAATTACCACTATGTAAAACATGGGAAGGTTTGAGAGTAAAGAGAAACTTAAGCCGGAAGACTTACCGAATGCAATATTGATTCTCCTGGGTCAGAGAATAGGTTAATATTCATTTATTTTCCTATTCCAAAAAATATGAAAGGAAAAGGAAATGAAAAGATTTTTATTTTTGTTCGTTCTGTTTTTATTGTTTTTTGTTTCTGCTTGTGGTGAAACTAGCGGAAGCGGTACTGTAAAAATCACTATTAAAGATGAGGATCATGTAGTTCTCTTTGATGAAAAAATAGACTTTACCGAAGAAGATACTTTGGTTAGTTTGCTTGAAAATCATCAAGATATCTTGATGAAGGGAGAGACCTCAGAATTTGGGCTTTATATTACCGAACTTTGCGGAGTCGGTGTTGATTATTCATATTGGGCGGTATATCTTAACGGAGATTATGCGATGGTTGGAATAAGTCGCATGACTCTTACCGATCAAGATGAAATTGAATTTGTTTTAACCCCCTTTGAATAAAAGGGTTGAAATTTGTCTAGTTTAGTTCGGATTGCTATACTAGACAATTTTTAAATATTTGGTTTATTTTTCCATAATCAGGAAAAACTAATAAATGGAATTCTTTTACCAGGGAGGAAGTATGTATCCGGATTTTTTTGTAACAATAAACGAAGTACTGGAAAAAATAGGTCTCTCGACTTATTCGCTGTTTATCGCTATTGGGGTCATCTTAATGTTAGTTTATACTGTTAATATTCTCGAAAGAAAGAACAATTATTCAAGAGAGAGAACCAACAAGATTTTACTTTTATTAATCATCTCTTTAGGGGTTTCTTATTTGGCTGCCTGGTTTTTTGATTCTCTTTTCCATTATTTTGAAAGCGGAATCTTTGAAGGAGGCATGACATTTATTTCCGGAATGCTTTCTGGTGTTGGGACCTTTGTGTTATTGACCTCCATTTTTAATCATGAGGAAAGAGGAAATATCTTAAATATTTTGAATTTGATTATCCCAGGAGTTATAATTGCTCATGCATTTGGACGAATCGGTTGTTTTTCTGTTGGTTGCTGTTATGGCAAGGAAACTGAAAGTTTTCTCGGAGTAGTGTTTCCGCAGGGGACAGTACCTTATTATGATGGAATTTTGCATCCGATTCACCCAACCCAATTATATGAAGCCTTTTTCCTTCTGGCGCTCTTTATGGGAATCAAGAGAATCCCTTGGGTGAGGGACCGGCAGTTCCCGGTTTATTTGATTACTTATGGTATGTTTAGGACAATCTTAGAGCTTTTTTTCCGCGGAGATAACCGCGGTGAGTTACTTAATCTGCCGCCGTCTTTAATACTTAGTATTTTCTTAATAATCTTGGGAACCTTTTTCATAATCCGCGAATATCTATTGAAAGGTAGGAAAAATGAGTCATTATTATGAGAATGATCCTGATTTAAAATCAAATCCAAAACTTTTTGATTTTAATTACCGTAACAAGAAACTGACCTTCCTTTCCGACGCCGGAGTCTTTTCAAAAACTAAGGTTGATTTCGGAACCGCCCTAACTCCTTACCGGATGATTTAGATGGGAAAAGAATTTTAGATTTAGGTTGTGGGTACGGACCAATCGGTCTTTCTATTGCCGGAGTTTATCCGAAAGCCATCATTGAAATGACGGATGTTAATCTTCGGGCTTTAGATCTTGCAAAAGAAAATGCCGGAAGAAATAATCTCGAAAATGTAGAAATATATGAAAGCAGTCTTTATGAGAATGTTTCAGCTCGTTTTGACTTAATAATTTCTAATCCTCCGATTCGGGCCGGAAAAGCAATCGTTCATGGTATCGTACAAGGGGCGGGGGAGTATTTAGTTCCAAAAGGGGAGCTTTGGGTAGTTATTCAGAAGAAGCAAGGGGCCCCTTCGCTTTTGAAGAAATTAGAGGAAATTTTCTCGGAAACAAAAACAGTTTCCAAGGATAAAGGATACTATATTTTTCGGTCTGTAGAATAATGATAAAAAACCTTGACTTCTTGACATGATTATGTTATTATAATAAAATGCGATAGAATGTAAAAAATATATTTTATTCTATCTTTTTTGCTTGAAAAAATACTGTGAGGTGGAAATATTTTGGGTTGGAAAAACGTTACCTATGGCAAAAATCGTGTGCGCAGAAATTATTCCCGGGTTTTGGTTAATGCTGACCTTCCGAATCTGATTGAAGTTCAAACCAAGTCCTTTGATGCGTTCATTAACGAAGGGATTAAGGAATTATTTAAGGAAATATCTCCGATAAAGGATCACGGTGAGAAACTGGAACTTTACTTTGGCGACTATGAATTTGACGAACCTAAATATTCTATTCATCTCGCTAAGAAGAATGATACCAATTACTCAATGGCTCTAAAGGTTGATGTAAAACTGGTGAACAAAGAAACCGGTGAAATCAAGGAACAAAGGATTTTCCTTGGTGATTATCCGATTATGACACCATGGGGAACGTTTATTATTAATGGTGCCGAAAGAGTAATTGTTTCTCAGATCATTCGCTCGGCCGGTGTATTTTACTCAAGTTCATTTGATAAGAAAAGCGGCCAGATTCAATACTATGGCCAAATTATTCCTACTCGGGGTGCTTGGGTTGAGTTTGAAATGGGAACCAGAGATATTTGGTATGCAAAACTGGACCGTTCGAAAAAAATACCGCTTACGACTTTTTTAAGAGCGATGGGCTTAAATACCAATCGCGATATTATTGACTTATATGGAAACAGTCGGTTTATGATGAATACCTTTGATAAGGATGAGACTTTCGGAACCGACGATGCTTTAGAACAACTTTATGACAAATTACGTCCGGGGGAAAAAGCGACTCCCGAAGGCGCCAGAAATTATTTATGTACACGTCTTTTTGATAATCGTCGTTATGACCTAGCAAGTGTCGGCCGTTATAAAGTTAATAAGAAGCTTGATCTTTTGGATCGAGTAGTTCTTATCGGTTTAGGAAAAGTCCGTTTATCAACTGATCTTGTGGATCCGGAAACCGGTGAAGTAGTTTATGCTGCCGGAACAGTGATCAATAAAGAAGAACTTGATTTCTTGAAAGAACATCGTGAATTGTTCCGTTATAAAAAAGAATATGAACAAATGCTTGAGGGCAATTCGGTTATTTTAGAAATACTCGATATTGAATATAAAAACCATGACGGCAATATGGTGACGATTCGGTTGGTCGGTAATGACCAAAGCGAAACCGTAAACCACATTACCTTATCCGATATTCTTGCTGCAGTCGGTTATTTTGTTAATCTGCACGATGATGTCGGCAAGGTAGACGATATTGACCATTTAGGTAATCGTCGCCTACGTTTGATCGGCGAACTACTTCAAAACCAGTTTAGAATTGGTTTGACTAAGATGGAAAAAAATGTTCGTGACCGGATGTCAACAACCAGTGATAATCGCAACATTATTCCTCAGAATTTGATTAATATCCGGACCCTTACTTCTTCCATTAGGGAATTCTTCGGAAGCAGTCAATTGTCTCAGTTTATGGACCAGATTAACCCTTTATCGGAATTGACCCATAAGCGCCGGATATCGGCACTTGGTGCCGGTGGACTTACCCGTGACCGTGCCGGATTTGAAGTTCGTGACGTTCACGTTTCCCACTACGGAAGAATTTGTCCGATTGAAACTCCGGAAGGACAGAACATCGGTTTGATTAACTCACTGGCTACTTATGCTCGGGTTGATCAATACGGATTTATTGAAACTCCCTATTTGGTTGTAAAACAAGCAAAAGGGAAGACGATTGTTACCGATGAGATGATTTATCTTACCGCCGATAAAGAAGAAGAATATTATATCGCTCAAGCAAATATCACAGTCAATGAAAAACATGAAGTAATTGATGATATTGTCGTTGCTCGTTATAACGGCGATAGTACCGAGGTTTCAAGAGAAAAAATCGATTTGATGGACGTTTCTCCGAAACAGATTGTCTCGGTATCAACGGCCTGCATCCCTTTCCTCGAACATGACGATGCCAACCGGGCATTGATGGGTGCGAATATGCAACGTCAAGCCATTCCTCTTCTGATACCGGAAGCGGCATATGTCGGAACCGGAATCGAAGCCAAAGCTGCCCATGATTCGGGAGTTGCGGTCATTTCCGATGTTGAGGGAATTGTTGAATTTGTTGATGCGAAAAAGATAATTATTCGCACAACTTCCGGAAGTTTAAAAGAATATTATTTAATTAAATATGATAGATCGAATCATTCGACCTGTGTCAACCAAAAACCGATTGTTAATCGGGGTGAGACTGTTCATGTCGGTGATGTGCTTGCGGACGGTCCTTCCATGGATCAGGGCGAAATGGCGCTCGGACGCAATGTTACCATCGCTTATATGACATGGAACGGCTATAATTACGAAGATGCGATCGTTATGAGTGAAAGATTGGTTCAGGATGATGTTTATACTTCGATACATATTGAAAAATATGAAGTAGAAGTCCGGGATACTAAACTTGGAAAAGAAGAAATTACCCGTGATTTGGAAAATGACCGCAAGGAAGCCATTGCCAATTTGGACGAAATCGGAATAATCCGTCTTGGTGCCGAAGTTAAAGAAGGAGATATCCTGGTCGGTAAGGTCACTCCTAAAGGACAGACCGACCCAACCCCGGAAGAGCGCCTTTCTCATGCCCTCTTTAGCGATAATTCCAAAGATGTGCGCAATACATCTCTTAGAGTTCCGCACGGAGGCGGCGGTATTGTTCATAGGATTGAACATTTCACCCGTAAAGACGGAGCCGAATTACCGCCGGGCGTTAATGAAGTAGTGAGAGTTTTCATCGTTCAGAAAAGAAAGATTACCGAAGGCGATAAGATGTCCGGACGTCACGGAAATAAAGGTGTTATTTCTAAGATTCTTCCTCAAGAAGATATGCCTTATATGGAAGACGGAACTCCGGTTGACATTATGTTGAACCCGCTCGGTATCCCCTCACGGCTTAATATTGGTCAAGTCTTAGAAATCCATCTCGGTATGGCCGCTAAGAAGCTTGGCGCATATATTGCCAGCCCCGTATTTGATGGTGTTGAAAACGATGATTTGATAGAAATTATGCGTGAAGCACAGATGGATATGGACGGGAAAACCTTATTGTGGGACGGCAGGACCGGACAAAAATTTGATAACCGTGTTTCTGTCGGAGTTATGTATATGATCAAACTTGCACATATGGTCGATGATAAACTTCATGCCCGTAGTGAAGGCCCTTATACGCTTGTAACACAACAACCGATGGGGGGAAAAGCTCAAAACGGTGGACAGAGATTCGGTGAGATGGAAGTTTGGGCGCTCGAAGCTTATGGTGCTGCTTATACCTTAAGAGAAATGCTTACCATTAAATCCGATGATATTGTCGGAAGAAATAAGGTTTATAAAGCAATTGTTGACGGGGAACCGATTCCAAACCCCGGAATCCCTGAATCTTTCCGAGTGCTTGTAAAAGAATTGCAAGGCTTAGGATTAAGCGTTAAGTTGGTTGATAACGAAACCGGCGAAGATGTAGCTAATAAGAGTCTTGTTGAGGAAATTGCCCAGGCAACTATGGCTAAGAAAGCCAGCTAAGAAACCAAATTTCATTCTTTCCATTAAAATTGAGGTGATATATTGGAAAAGAAAAAATATAAATATATACAAATCGGAATTGCATCCCCAGAAGAGATACGTAGTTGGAGTTATGGCGAGGTAAAGAAACATGAAACAATAAATTATCGAACCTTAAAGCCGGAACGCGACGGGCTTTTCTGTGAAATCATTTTCGGTCCGACTAAGGATTACCAATGTGCCTGCGGTAAATCCAAACGCTCACCCAAAGGAGAAAACAATAAATGTGAACGCTGTGGTGTGGAACTTACCGAAAGTAAAGTCCGCCGTGAACGCATGGGTCATATTGAGCTTGCGGCTCCGGTTGTTCATACTTGGTTTTTGAAGAACAGTCCTTCAAAAATCGCTCTTCTCCTGGATATGAAGACAAGAGAAGTTGAAGATATTGTTTATCTGGCGAGCTACATTGTTATTGACCCCGGTTCAATCGAAGGTTTACAAAGAGGTCATATTATGACCGAACAAGAATATAGTTCCTTACAAAGGGAACACGGTCCTTCCAAATTCCGTGCTTTAACCGGTGCGGAAGCCATTAAAAAGCTTCTTCAAGAAATTGACTTAAAGGAGACTATCCAAGAATTAAGGGCCGAATTAATCAAAACAACCAAAGCAAAACGTGAGAAGATTATTAAACGTCTTGAGGTTGTAGAAGCGTTTGAAAAATCAGGAAATAAACCGGAATGGATGGTTATGGATGTTATTCCAGTCCTACCACCTGATTTACGTCCGATGGTTCAACTTGACGGGGGACGTTTTGCTACCACCGACTTAAATGATTTATATCGGCGTATTTTAAATCGGAATAATCGTCTTCGTAAGCAGTTTGAACAAAGAGCACCCGGCTTAATTACCAAAAATGAAAAGCGGATGCTTCAAGAAGCTGTTGATGCTTTAATTGATAATAGCAAGAAGAATAAAAAGATTGTTGTTGAGAAAAATCGTCCGCTTAAATCTCTTTCCGACCTGCTTCGTGGTAAACAGGGAAGATTTAGACAAAATTTGCTTGGAAAACGGGTGGACTATTCGGGACGTAGCGTTATCGTTGTTGGTCCGGATTTACAAATGTATCAATGTGGAATACCACGGGAAATGGCTTTGATTCTCTTTAAACCTTTTATTATCAATGCCATAATCAAAAAAGATGCCGACAATCCGGAAATCACTAATAAGATTAGCATTAAACGGGCAAAAGAAATGATTGATGCCGGTGATCCGATTGCGATGACCGAACTTGAAAAGATAGTTGTAGAACATCCGGTGCTCTTGAATCGGGCTCCGACACTGCATCGCCTCGGTATTCAGGCTTTTGAACCGAAATTAGTAGAAGGAAAAGCGATTCGTCTTCATCCCTTAGTTACTCCGGCTTTTAATGCCGACTTTGACGGTGACCAAATGGCGGTTCATGTACCGCTTTCTGAAGAAGCACAAGCCGAAGCCAGACTTCTAATGCTTGCATCTAAAAACATTCTCGCTCCGAAAGACGGAAAACCGATTGTTACTCCTTCTCAGGATATGGTTCTCGGTAATTATTATCTGACGATTGAAGATGTTAATGATGAACGTAACGGAAGAATTTTTAAAGATGTAAATGAAGTTGAACTGGCTTATGAAAATAAAGAAATTGGCTTTCATACCCGTATTCTTCTGCCAATCAAATCTTTAAATAATCCTCGTTTCTTTAATCAAGAAGATCATGGAATAACGGATGAAGATTATGAAGATTGGCTCAAGAAAGAAATGAGGAAGTATCTAGTTACCTCTTACGGTAAGATTATTTTTAACACCATCTTCCCCCAAGAGAAACCATTTATTCCCTTTATAAATGAAGCCACTTCGGATAATCTTAATAAGGGAATTTTAGATAAATATCTTATTTCCCCAAAAGATATTAAACCGGGAGTTTCCTTGAAAGAGTATCTTAAAAAGATTCCTTCTCCGCATCCGTTTAAGAAGAAATTCTTAAGTGAAGTAATCGCGGAAGTGTTTAAACAGTTTAAACTAGCGGAAACATCAAAAACCCTTGATAAACTGAAAGACCTTGGCTTTAAATATTCTACGGTTTCCGGTATTACGGTTGCCATCTCCGACATTAGGGTTGTAGAAGGTAAACAGGAAGTTTTAGAAGAGGCAGAGAATTTAGTCGAGGAATATAACAAAAGATATCGTCGCGGTTTTATGACCGCCAACGAAAGACGGAAGCGTGTAATTAGAGTTTGGACGGAAGCAAAGGAAAAACTGGAAGCAAAAATTAAAACTGAAGTATCCGAAAATTATATGAACAATCATATTTTTATGATGAGTGACAGCGGAGCCCGTGGTAATATCGCTAACTTCGTTCAGCTTTCCGGAATGCGTGGCTTAATGGCGAAACCAAACGGTGAAACGATGGATATTCCGATTCGTTCCTCTTTCCGCGAGGGACTAACCATGTCGGAATTCTTTAACTCCACCCACGGAGCGAGAAAAGGTTCGACCGATACGGCTTTAAAAACCGCTGAATCCGGTTACCTAACTCGGCGTTTGGTTGACGTCAGTCAAGATGTTACGATTAAAGAAGATGATTGCGGTACCGATAAGGGTATGCTGGTTTCTGAACTTGTAGAAGAAGATTTGAATACTAATTCAGTATCCTTAATCGAACCTCTAATCGACCGGATTCGCGGCCGTTATGCCAGCAAACCGATTCTTCATCCCCAAACTGGAGAAGTTATTGTTCCTCGAAATGGTTATATTACCGAAGAACTTTCTGATCGGGTTATTAAATCAGGCATTAAGGAAGTTTGGATTCGTACCCTTCTGACTTGTGATTGTCACAATGGTGTCTGTGTTAAATGTTATGGATCGGATCTTGCTACCGGTGAGATTGTAGAAAAGGGTGAAGTCGTCGGCATTATTGCCGCTCAATCAATCGGCGAACCTGGTACTCAGTTGACAATGAGAACCTTCCACTCCGGCGGTGTTGCCGGCGGTGAAGATATTACTCAAGGTCTACCGCGTATTCAAGAACTATTCGAGGCCCGTGAACCGAAGGGTAAAGCCATTATCTCTGAAATTAATGGTCTTGTTACTTCAATTAAGGCGGAGAAAGACAATCGTTTTGAAATTAAAATCTCAAATAAACTCAATCATGAAGAAAAGACCTATCTTACCGACAGTGGTAGAACCCTGATTGTTAAGGAAAAAGATCAGGTAAAAGCCGGTGACAGACTTACCGAAGGCTTGATTCATCCGAAAGAACTCTTAAAAGTATCGACGGTAGAAGAAGTAGAAAAATATATTCTTAAGGAAGTTCAAAAAGTTTATCGTTCTCAAGGTGTAGAAATTGCCGATAAGCATATCGAGATAATCATCAAGCAGATGTTACAGAAAGTCTTCGTTATCCATGAAGGTGGAACCGATCTCTTACCCGGTAGTTTACTTTCTAAGAATGAAATGTATGATGTCGTTCATGAATGCTTGGAGAAAAGCCGAGATATTCCGATTGTAAAGTCGGTACTACTCGGAATTACCAGAGCATCGCTTAGAAGCGATTCCTTCCTTTCCGCTGCAAGTTTTCAGGAAACCACCAGGGTTTTAACGGAAGCGGCTATTCGTGGAAAGAAAGATACTTTAGAAGGATTGAAGGAAAATATTATTATCGGCGGCTTAATTCCGGCCGGAACTGGTATCATAGATGCAAATTATATGGTTAATGAAAATAAGGATGAATAATTTTCAAAAAAGAAAATATTTATTGACATTTTCAAACAAGTTGTGTATAATACATCAGTAATCATAAATTAGGTTTTGGCTTGTCCAAAACTTAATTTTAGGAATTAATGAAACACCCGGAACTGTGGTAGTTATCGAGAAAGGAGAACATAATATGCCTACTATTAACCAATTAATTAGAAAACCACGTCAATCAAAAGTCCGGAAAACAAAATCTCCGCATTTAGGAATTAACTATAATTCTTTAAAAAAGGCTTATACAAAAGTTGATTCACCGCAAAAGCGGGGCGTTTGTACAAGGGTTACAACCATGACTCCAAAGAAACCGAACTCAGCTATTCGTAAATATGCCCGTGTTCGTTTGTCTAATGGAATTGAAGTAACTGCTTATATCCCCGGAATCGGCCATAGATTGCAAGAACATAGTGTCGTTTTAATTCGTGGCGGACGTGTTAAGGACTTACCTGGTGTACGTTATCACATCATTCGTGGCACACAAGATGCAACAGGTGTAGAAAAACGTATGCAAGCCCGCAGTAAATACGGCGCTAAGAGAGAAAAATAATATCCTAAAATATTGAAAGGAGGATTAACATGCCAAGAAAAGGACATGTACCTAAGAGAAAAGTTTTACCGGATCCTATTTATGGCTCACCGATTGTGACCAGATTGATTAATAATATCATGTTGGGCGGTAAAAAAGGCGTTGCTCAGGAAATCTTGTATAATGCCTTTGAAAAGATAGAAAAAACAACCGGTCGTCCGGCCCTTGATGTTTTCAATGAGGCCTTAAATAATATCACTCCTCAACTTGAGGTTCGTGCACGTCGTGTCGGCGGTGCCAACTATCAAGTTCCGGTTGAAGTTAGAACTGAAAGAAAAATGACGCTTTGTTTGCGTTGGTTAACTCAATATTCACGTTTGAGAAGAGAAAAAACAATGGAAGAAAGACTTGCAAATGAAATAATTGATGCTGCCAACGGTGTCGGAAATGCTGTCAAGAAACGTGACGACATGCATCGGATGGCTGAATCTAACAAAGCATTTGCTCATTATCAATGGTAATTAGGAGTTAAATTATGCCACGTGAAAAAGCTTTAGATAAGGTCCGAAACATCGGAATAATGGCACATATTGATGCCGGCAAAACCACTGTTACCGAACGTGTACTATTTCATACAGGGAAGATTCATAAAATGGGAGAGACACATGAAGGGGCAGCTACCATGGACTGGATGGAGCAAGAACAAGAACGCGGTATAACAATAACTTCTGCAGCAACTACAGCCTTTTGGAAAGAATATATGGTTAATATCATAGACACCCCGGGACATGTAGACTTTACTGTGGAAGTCAGCAGATCCCTTCGGGTTCTTGATGGAGCCGTTACCGTCTTGGATGCTCAAGCAGGTGTTGAACCGCAAACGGAGACCGTCTGGCGTCAGGCGACAGAATACCATGTTCCGAGAATTGTCTTTGTAAATAAAATGGATAAAACCGGTGCCGACTTTGATTTTTCTCTTCAAAGTTTACACAAGCGCTTAGGGATAAATGCTCATCCGATTCAAATCCCAATTGGAGCCGAATCCTATTTTGAGGGAATAATCGATCTTGTTGAGATGAAAGCCTATCATTATTCCGGTGATCTTCATGAGGATGCGGAAGAAATTCCGATTCCGGAAGAACTAAGAGAAGATGCGCTTCTCCGACGCGATGAGCTAATTTCGGCTTTAGCCGATTTTGATGATGAAATAATGATGCTTTACCTCGAAGGCGAGGAAATTCCGGTTGAAATGTTGAAGGGGGCCATTAGAAAGGCAACCTTAACCGTCAATTTCTTTCCAGTTTTATGTGGAACGGCTTTTAAGAATAAAGGTGTAAAACTTTTAATCGATGCCGTTATTGACTATCTTCCGAGTCCCCACGAAGTTCCCGATATTAAAGGTCTGAATAAAAAGGACGAAGAAGTTATTGTAAAATCAACTGACGACGGAAATTTTGCCGCTCTGGCATTCAAAGTAATGACCGACCCCTATGTCGGAAAACTAACCTTTTTCCGGGTATATAGGGGATCATTGAAATCCGGTTCTTATGTTATGAATTCTAGCAAAGGCAAGAAAGAAAGAATCGGTAGAATTTTGAGGATGCATGCTAACCACCGTGACGAAGTTCAAGAGGTCTTTGCTGGCGAAATAGCCGCAGCTGTAGGTCTAAAAGATACTTCTACCGGAGATACGCTTTGTGATGAAAGTCGTTTTGTGATTTTAGAATCAATGATTTTTCCTGAACCGGTTATTTCGGTAGCAATAGAGCCAAAAACCAAACAGGATCAGGATAAGATGGGAACCGCTCTTCAAAAACTTTCTGAAGAAGACCCAACTTTTAAAACCTATTTGAATAAAGAAACCGGTCAAACAATTATTTCTGGAATGGGAGAATTGCATTTGGAAATAATAGTTGATAGGTTACGTAGGGAATTTAAGGTTGAGGCTAATGTTGGTGAACCTCAGGTATCCTATCGTGAAACGATTAAGAAACCAGCAGAAGTGCAAGGAAAATTTGTTCGCCAAAGTGGCGGTCGCGGTCAATACGGCGATGTCTGGCTCCGTTTTGAACCGAATCCCGGAAAAGGATTTGAGTTTGTTGATGCGGTAGTCGGTGGTGTTGTTCCAAGAGAATATATTCCTGCTGTCAAAAAAGGACTGGAATCCGCTATCTTAAGCGGTAATCTGGCCGGATACGAAACCATTGATATTAAGGCAACCTTATTTGACGGTTCCTATCATGAAGTTGACTCCAGCCAAATCGCTTTTGAAGTCGCAGCCAGCTACGCCTTCAAGGAAACCAAAACAAAATGTGATCCGGTTCTGATGGAACCGATTATGAAAGTTGAGGTTACCACTCCCGATGATTATTTGGGTAATGTTATTGGTGACTTAACCAGTAGACGCGGTCGGATCGAAGGTCAGGACAGTCATGGAAATGCCCAAATTATTAAGGCTTCCGTACCTTTATCGGAAATGTTCGGCTATGCGACAGCCTTAAGAAGTAATACTCAAGGTCGTGCTGTTTATACAATGCAATTTACAAATTATGTAGAATGCCCAAAACAGATAGCAGAGAACATAATTAAGAAGAGAACTGCATAAATTCTCTAGTTATTACTTGCAAAAACAAAACATTTATTATAAAATATATCTATATAAAAATTTTAGGAGGAAATTTAAATGGCAAAAGCTAAATTTGAGCGTACAAAACCGCATGTTAATATCGGTACTATCGGTCACGTTGACCATGGAAAAACAACTCTTACTTCCGCTATTACCCGTGTTTTGGCTAAGGAAGGCCTTTCCAAGGTTCTTTCCTATGACCAAATTGACGGAGCTCCTGAGGAAAAAGCTCGCGGAATAACAATCAATACTTCTCACGTAGAGTATG
Organism: uncultured Acholeplasmatales bacterium; assembly: GCA_937877075.1. Taxonomy (GTDB): domain Bacteria; phylum Bacillota_I; class Bacilli_A; order ML615J-28; family CAG-698; genus DTU067. Next base: position 2,601 of record CALEGD010000018.1, on the reverse strand, counting down.
AAACAAAAACTCGTCACTATGCCCATGTTGACTGCCCGGGACATGCTGACTATGTAAAGAATATGATTACCGGTGCAGCCCAAATGGACGGGGCAATCTTGGTTGTTGCTGCAACAGACGGACCGATGGCCCAAACACGTGAACACATTCTTTTGAGCCGTCAGGTTGGTGTTCCTCGTCTAATCGTCTTTATGAACAAATGTGATATGGTTGATGACGAAGAACTTCTTGACCTTGTAGAAATGGAAATTCGTGATCTTTTAAGCGAATATGAATTCCCCGGAGATGAAATCCCAGTTATTAGAGGATCAGCTTTGAAAGCAATGGAAGGCGATGCCGCTGCTGAAAAAGCAGTTTTGGATCTTATGGCTGCTGTTGACGATTATGTTCCGACACCATTACGCGATACTGAAAAACCGTTCTTAATGCCTGTAGAAGACGTCTTCACAATTACTGGACGTGGTACAGTTGCAACCGGTAGAGTGGAACGCGGTATTGTAAAAGTCGGCGATCCGGTTGAAATTGTTGGTATTAGACCGACATTCAATACAGTTGTTACCGGTGTTGAAATGTTCCGTAAATTACTTGATCAGGCTGAAGCCGGCGATAATGTTGGAACTTTGCTTCGTGGTGTTACTCGCGATAACGTTCAACGTGGACAAGTTATTGCAAAGCCGAAGACTGTTACTCCTCATACTATCTTTGAAGCTCAGGTCTATGTTCTGACCAAAGAAGAAGGTGGACGTCATACTCCATTCTTCACAAACTATCGTCCTCAGTTCTATTTCCGTACTACCGATGTTACCGGTGTAATTGAACTTCCTGAAGGAACAGAAATGGTTATGCCTGGCGACAACGCTAACTTAAAAGTATCTTTGATTCACCCAATCGCAATTGAACTTGGAACTAAGTTCTCGATTCGTGAAGGCGGACGTACTGTTGGTGCCGGAAACGTTACTAACATTCTAAAATAATTTTACAAGAAAAAGGCATTTGAATATTTTATTCGAGTGCCTTTAATTCTAAATAATCACTCCTAAATTAAAAATAAAAGCCAATCAAGCCAGAGTAATAAGATATCACCTTCAGATTATCGGGTATATTATAAAAACTTATGAACTTGGCTTTTTTTGATTAGGGATTTTTCTAAATACTTTTAAAACCACCTAATAAATGATATAATTTTCATATAATATAATTGACGGGAATAATTATGATAAGAAAAGCAGAATATAAAGATCTTGATTCAATTTTAGAAATAGTAGAAGATGCCAGGAATTTCTTAAAAAGTAGTGGTTCTAAGCAATGGCAAGAACAATATCCGGCGCGTGAAGATTTTTTTTATGACCTAGAAAATGATTATTTATATGTTTGTGAGGAAGAGGGGATTTTAATTGGAACCGCTTCTTTAGTTCGTGAAAAAGATGAAAATTATGATGAGATTTTTTCCGGAAAATGGTTGAATGAAGAACCATATTATTCTGTACATCGGATTGCGGTCAGAAAAGAGGTTAGAGGTCTGGGAATATCAAAAATATTACTCCAATACTTGGAAACACTCACTCTTAATTCCGGAGTTAGGAATATTAAAGTCGATACCACTGAAGAAAATATTATTATGAAGAAGCTCTTGGAGAATAACGGTTATGAAAAGTGCGGAGTTATCTATCTAAAACGTACTGAAACTTATAATAAACGTTTAGCTTATCAAAAAATATTGAATGCTTGAGTATAATTTAAGCTCGAAATATGTTATAATAGATTTGTGTTTTGTTGAAATAATAGATTCTATAGTTTGGTGAATAATATGATTATTGATACGCATATCCATTTAAATGATCGGAAATATCAGGATATTTTAGAAGAGGTTATCAAGGAAGCCTTGGAAAATGATGTAGAACGGATGATTGTGGTTGGTTATGACCGAAGTTCAAGTATTAAAGCGGTCAAAATGGCCTCATCATCTGACTTCATTTATGCTGCTGTCGGCCTTCATCCTTCTGATGTAATAAAGGAAGAAGATTTCGATTTGAATTGGTTAAAGAATTTACTGAGGGAACCAAAAGTTATTGCCATTGGGGAAATCGGTTTGGATTATTACTGGAATAAAAATAATCGTGATCTCCAAATCACCTATTTTAAAAAGCAGCTTGAAATTGCAAGAAATGCAAATCTTCCGATTATCATTCATAGCCGGGATGCTGCTATGGATACCTATGAAATCTTGAAGGAGCATTCGCTTCCGGGAGTCCTACATTGTTTCCCATATAGTTTAGAAATGGCCAGAGAATTTATTAAACTGGGGTTTTACCTCGGTATTGGTGGCGTTCTTACCTTTAAAAATAGTCGTGTTTTAAAAGAAGTGGTAAAGGAAATTGATATAAAACACCTTCTCAGTGAAACCGACGGACCTTATCTGACACCGGAACCATATCGGGGGAAAATTAATCGCCCGGCTTATTTAAAATATATTATTGATGAAATTTCCGAGATTAAGAAAATAGATTCCGAAACGGTATTAACTGTACTTTACCAGAACGCTAGGAATTTATTTAGAATTTGAGGTTTATATGAAAAGATTGTTTTTGTTTATCCTGTTGG
>CALEGD010000017.1 GCA_937877075.1 uncultured Acholeplasmatales bacterium | reverse complement strand
CACCGTCGTCAATAACAAACCCTAATTTTTTAAATCGTTTGATATCAGCAAGTAGTTTCTTATAATCGGAAGTTTCTTGATTTTTAAATTCTTTTTCTTTAATCTCAGCTAAAAGTGATGCACTTTTTTCTGGATTCAAAAAGGTAAGAAAAGCTATACCGGCCGGATTGAGATACAAAGGCATCTGGACACCGACATCATTGGTAATGATTTTAGTTTTCGGAGATTCATATTTGTAGATATAGATAACTTTATCTCCAAGTCGTTTCGCAGCAAAAGTTGTCAGATCGTATTTATTAGCAAAATCCTTCAGGCCTTGACTGGCGAAGTTAATAAAATTCGAGTTTTTGGTATAAGCCTGACCGATTGTGAAAATTTTAGAACCGATCACATAAGTTTTCAAATTTTGATCTTTATAATAGATTGCGTCTTCTTTATATAAAGCCTGAAGAATATCAAAAACCGTTGCCTTAGGCAATTTCAAGGTTTTATAGATTTCTGCTAAGGTTATCCCTTCAGGATATTTCGCAATCAATTGCAAGATTTTTAAAGTTTTTTCAACAGATTTGTTAGGAGCCATAATTTCACCGTCCGAAGATACGTACATTGTTTGTATATTATTATAACATAGTTAAATAACCTTGTCTAGTCTTTTTTAATAATTAAAACTGCAAAAATCAAAAGAATATTTGAAGTATAATATGGTTACGAAAACAAACCTTTATTTGTTTTCGTAATAACCATCATCTGAAACATAAATCTTGTCTCTTTAGCCTAGTATAATATCAAAAAATGCAAACAATCTAGTATTATGTTTGCATGCATAAAATAAGAAATATAATAAATCATTTTAATCCCCCCTAGATATTACCGAAAAAGAATCCCCTATTAAATATTTCCACTTGAATTAATTATATAATATAATAATATTATGTCAAGGCGAATAAAAAAATGTTTAAAGTTACTTTCTAAATGTGGTGAAGTAAGGAACTATAAATAATCTGAAAGTAATCCTTTTTCTTTTAAAGCTTGAGACACAATTTCCGAAACCCAATAAGCCCCGCAAGCGGAAAGGTGCGTATTATCGAGACTTCCTTCCGGATAATTGGGATGAATCTCTGGTCCGAAATTCATAAATAGCATTTTTGAAGCTTCATCACCGAGTTTTTGGAGAGCGCGAGCAGTTAAACTACAAATATCAAGATAAGGAATTGCTTCACTTTCCGAAAGAATTCGCATAGCTTCCGGAAAGTCTCCATGAACTTTATCGATGAGTTGACCGGTTTTATCAAAGTGGCGCCGATAAATCGATGAAAGTAAAACCGGATTTCCGCCTTTGTTTTTGATTTCATTCAGATAAATTTTTAAATAATCAAGATAAGAAGTAAAGGGTTCAGTTTTGCGATATACTTCAAATTTTTGATCGTTATGACCAAATTGAATGAAGACATAATCCCCGGCCTTAAGATAGGTCAGAGCTGATTTAAGTCTGCCTTCATCATGAAAACTCTTGGTACTGCAACCGCCTTTTCCAAAGTTCAATACTTCTACTTCTCTTTTCAAAAAACGAGGAAAGACTTGTCCCCATCCGGTTTGCGGGTAACGATCGGCGGGATAGGTTTGGATTGTAGAGTCACCAAGAAGAATTATTTTCATAATTAAGAAACTTTATTTAAAAGCATCTCTGCAAGATCAAGATATTGCTCGGCTACCTTGCCGAAATTTATTTTCAGAGATTTGCTCATTCCCTTCATTTCTTTAAACATGGCAACATTAAACCATTGGAAGCATTGGAAACAACGCCAAAGGTTGAAACGAAGAATTTCCTCTTTTGAAGGTTCATCATAATAAACATTAAGAAGTTTAAAGCCTTCTTCATATCTGATGTTTGCGAAACAGGCAATATCATAGATGGGGTCGTTATTTCCGGAAAATTCAAAATCAACCACCAAAAGTCTTTCGCCATCATAAACAAAATTGGAAGGTTGGGAATCACCGTGTGTAAAAACTTTATGTTGATTTTCTAAGAATTTCTGATGATGATTGAAACTAGCTCTTAACTTTAAATAACGAAAAGGATGAATAAAGCCAAGCTCTTTAACTATTAATTCATAATTCTTTAATCTATGAAATGGTTCATAATCGCTTGCTGCTTTTAAATTAGAATTATGAATCTTCTTTAAGATTTCAGCTACTTTCTCATAAGGATAGTCGGTTAAAGTTGATAAGGGCTTGCCTTCAACATATTCCGCAAGTTTACATCCGTCTTTAATATTTAAATAAAGAGTCCGATTGGTGATCCCTAAGGTTTCAATCATTCTAATATTCTCTTTTTCTTGAACTCGATCAACAAAAAAATCGGCATATTCACCGGGAAGCCGATAGGTAAATTTCTTTCCGGCAGCATTAACAACATAAGTATAATTACTCATGCCTCCCATCAGCCTTTCAATAATACTGACATTTTCTGTTTTTAAGATTCTTTTCACATCATCTAAAATAGTCTTTTCCATTCATTCCACTTCTTTCTTTAAGTATTTTACTAATTGTTTCAAAGCCATAAAGCGATGCGAAAGCTGGTTTTTCCGTTCTGTTCCCAGTTCTGCAAGGGTTTTTCCGTATTTCGGAAGCAGAAATACCGGATCATAACCGAAACCATTTTCTCCTGTTATTTCATAGGCTATCTCACCGTTCAGATGCCCTTCAAAAAAATGTGCTTGTCCGTTAGAATCGATATAACAAATAACGGTTAAGAAATATGCTCCTCTATCCTTGACCGTTTCCATATTTTTAAGTAAACAAAGGTTATTTAGGTAATGATTACCATGCTCTCCGCCATAGCGAGCTGAATAAATTCCCGGTTCGCCGTTTAAAGCGGGAACAATTAGACCCGAGTCATCACCGAATATCGGTTTTTTATATTTATTATAAAAATAACTGCTTTTCAAAAATGCATTCTCGCGAAAAGAATTACCGTTTTCTTCAACTTCCGTATAATCGAATAATTCCGCTAAACCTGTAATTTGAATCGGAAGCTCAGAAAGGATGGCTTTCACTTCAGAAAGTTTATGAGGATTTTGTGATGCAAATAGTAGTTCCATAAATACCTCTACTTATTATTATGATAATACAAGACAAAATAAATTGCAAGAAATATTATATGCTAATTATTATATACCAAAAGTCCGTTTTTCACAATCACAATATCATCATAAAGCCCGAGCCCTTTTAGATTTATAGTAAGACAATTAATTACATCCGTTGTTATTTCATAACGTGGGTCTTCTATTCTAAGAATTAAGAGTCCGGAATAAGTTTCATAAGTAAAATTAGCTTCCGGAAAGATTGAGATTATTTTTCTGATTAAGAAGCCCGTAGGATCGTCTTGATGTAAATAAGTGACCGGCAAGATAACTTCTTCTTGATAATACCAGATGATTTGTTTTGTAGCTTTCTCCGGATAAAATGTTTCTATTTCCGGATTGATTATTTCATTTTTCTTTAAATGGAATATTTCTCGATTAGCTTTAAGAGAAATAGCCTCTATTCCCATACTTTGATAAGTCCACATCAAAGCCGTCAAAAAGAGATTGAAGTTTTCTTCAAGATAAAGAACTTCCAGTTCGATTTGTAATTCTTTTCCTTTCTTTTCGAGTTTTTTAACTTCAAAATTTCCGTGTAAGGGAGTAGAGTATTTTAAAGGCAAACTATTACGATAATGATCATAAATCTTTAAAGCATAAAGATAAATATTCTCATTATTTTTCTTTTCTATATCCAAGAGTACAAGTTTTCCGTCTTCACGCAAGATACAAGCTTTAAAATTAGGATGATGATCTGACTCCAATTCACTTACAAACTCGATTTCAAGATCTGAAGGTTTTGGTGAAGAAACAATGAAGATCACCAAAAAAACAAAAACTAAAAGGCTTCCGATTAGAACTATTTTCTTCATATCTAATTTTATGAAGACAAATTAGCATTTATACCGACCAAAAATGAGAACAACCTCAAACTAATGAGGCTTTTTTCTCAACCAGAATTTCGATTATATCTTCGCTGGCATTTTCTAAAGCATAAGAATAAATGGTTCGATGCCGGGAATCAATGTAATTAACATCGGCACCAAATTCAACCAATAATTTCGAAAGCTCATAATTATTTCTTAAGACTGCACGGTAGAGATAACTCCGACCATAATAAATCTCATTTACATTAGCGTTCTTTTTAAGAAGATACTCAATCATTCTTAGATTTTCGGTATAAACGGCAATTAAAAGTGCAGATTGTCCGAATTCATCAACTAAATTTATTCTGGCTCCGCGTTTCCAAAGATAATCTACCAATTTAAGGGATCCTATATTTATCGCATAATACATCAAAGATTTACCGAAATAATCAAAATCATTAATTGTGCTTGGTTCAAGCATTTGTATTAGAATTTCATATTGATTATTGCAAGCGGCACGATGTAAGGGGTATTTCAAAAACTTTTCTTTATAATCTTCGCTAAGAAGATATTCACGTAAATACTCGGCTATTTCCGAACGATTTAGTAAAAGGGCTATCTGTTCGGGCGTTTGATGATTACGATTTAAAGCCAAAGGATTATAGCCATTATTCAATAACAATTTAACCGTATCCAAAGTACACTTTCCGGCAGCTAAGTGCAGGGGGGTTTCCTGGTAGATGTTCTGGGAATCATTAACGGTTAAATGTCTTAAAATATAGGCGACCAATTCATTGTCACCTTTGTCGCAAGCATAATGGAGGATAGTATTTCTCCGATCATCACAATCGTTCAAACTGCTTCCATTATTTAAAAGATGGCGAATTATTGAAGCTTTTCCGGACTTTACCGCATAATGAATCGGTTTAGCTCCGTTTTCATCGGATAGATTAAGTTTCGCATTATTGTCGAGAAGAATATTAAGTGTTTCTTCATTACCTCTTGCCGAGGCAAGATGAAGAGGCGTTACCTTTTTGCGATTTTGGGAGTTCACATCTGCCCCTTCAAATATTAATTTATCGGCAATATATCCATTCTTAAACTGGACGGCCAAATGTAAGGGTGTATCACCAAAACGATTTTTGGCATTAATATTGGCACCGCCTTTTAGAAGTATATCGACTACTTCAAAATGATTGTTTCTACTGGCTTTATGAAGTAGGGTCTCCTTCTTCTCATCAATCGCCTTAAGGTCTCCCCCTCTTTCCAGATATTCGATAATGAACTTGCAATCATTTTTCATCACCGCTTCTAAGATATCTTTTGAATTGTTAGAGCCGATTTGTTCGTACAGTCGTTTAATTGTTTCCATATTCCGACCTCGATAATATTTTTAATAATTCTTTACTTGAGGAGAAATAAACTTTTGTAATTCCCGTTGTTTTAATTGTTCTTCCGTCTACTGGGCTAAAAAAAGAATGAGGCTTGGTCTTTTTAACGGCGAATGTTCCAAAATTGACAATATTCGCTTTTCCCGTTTGTGCCAGTTCCTCTTTTAAAATAAATAAAAACTCTTTTAATATTAAATCACAGGTTTTCTTGGGAACTCCTGTTCTTTCTTTAATCTTTTCCAGATAAATTTCTTTCTTCATTCTATCTATTCTCCGTTTTTAGTATAACACTTAAGAAGAGTTTTCTCAAGTAAGAATTAAAAAAATGTAAAAAAAAGTATCTTCATAAAGAAAATACTTTTTGTTTTTAAAGGATAAAGGCAATAATGCCGCCACGACCTTTATTAACAACTTTTTCCAAACTTTCGCGGAACTTGTATTGAATATTTTCCGGAAGCAGATAGAGTTTAGCTCTGATACCGTCATTTACAACCTCGTTTAAGGTTCTTCCGAAGATTTCCGAATTCCAGATACCGGTCGGATCTTTATCATAATCGGCCATGATTTTATCTAGAAGTTGTTTAGATTGTTCTTCAGATCCGATGATCGGTTCAAAACTTGATTCAACTTCAACTTTAATCATGTGGATTGAAGGCGCAATTGCGCGAAGTTTTATTCCATAGCGACTTCCTTGGCGAATAACTTGCGGATTATCAAGCACCATCTCCTCAATTGTTGGGCAGGCAATTCCATAACCCGTGGTCTTAACCTGATCAAGAGCGGCTTTATATTGATCAAAAGACCTTTTCGCTACTTTCGATGATTGTAGGAGTTCGATAAACTTACCACGATCATTAATAGCATCCCCGATTATCTCTTCTACAATCCCATTATAAAGGTCATCACTACAGTTAATTTCCATTATGACCTCACCGGTACCACTATCCAAGGAAGTGATATTAACCGAATCGAATAAAGGACATTCAGAAAGTTTTTCTTTTATAATATTTGCATGCTTAAACTTTCTGAACTCTCCGGTAACATTGCTGATGGTGTCATTAAACTCTTTTTTAACCTTATGTTCATCGTCAAGTACCGAGAGCCAATTCGGAATTTTAATATCGAGTTTCGAAATATCAAACTCATTTAAAGCTTCTTTTAAGATTCGGTCGATATCGTTGTCATTTAAGTTCATAACATCAATCGGGATTACTCCGACTTGATATTTCGCACTCATTTCGTCGACTAACCTTTTGGTCTTACTACTGTTAACTTCCGTTGTATTTAAAACGATGACAAAAGGTTTTTCGTAATTCTGCAGCTCTTCTACAAGCCTTTCTTCCACATCTTCATAATCAGTCCGGTTGAATTCGCCAAAACTACCGTCACTGGTGACAAGCAATCCGATATTTGTATGATTTTCAATTACTTTTTTAGTCCCGATACCAGCGGCTTCTTCAAAAGGAATATTCTCGCTAAACCAAGGGGTCCGAACAAGTCTCGGAGTATGGTCATCATTCATATATCCTTTAGCGCTCGGAATGACATAGCCGACGCAATCCACCAAACGGACATTTAAATTTAAATCCTTGTCAACAGTTATATTAGCTGGATTTGCAGGTACAAACTTCGGTTCCACTGTCATAATCGTCCTGCCCTCAGCACTTTGAGGCATATCGTCGATAATTTCGTTCTTCAACTCGGATGAAACATATGGTAATACTTTTTTCTCAATAAATTTGCGGATGAAAAGCGATTTTCCGCTTCTTACAGAGCCTACAACTCCGATAAACATTTCCCCATTAGTTCTATAAACAACATTACGGATAATACTATCGCTCATATTTTCCTCACCTTCTCTATTTTCTAATAAATAATATTCGCATACAGGCTAAAATATGCCCGTATTTAGAGGAAATCAAAAATGTCTTCATTTACTCCTTCATTTATGACCTTTTTAACCAGTTGATCTTCTTTTTGTTTATCAAGTTTTTTTCCAGCAATTTTGCTTACTTCCGTAATGATTTGTCTGATATTTTGCTCATCTTTTAAATCAGAATTTTTAATTCTTTCCACCAAAACAAAGAGCTGTTCGGGATTGATATTGTTTTGAGCAATCAGATTCAATATTTTACCAAAATTCATCATTTCACCTCTCATAAAAGTATATGATAAAAAAGAATAATATTTACAAATAAAGAAAAAAAGCAGGTTTTCCTGCCTTAAAATCTTCTGTTTCGGGCTTCAATAATATATTTCCCGAGTTCTTTAATCATTTGAATTGTTTGATTATTCGGTTTAATTTTAATCCGTCCCCGATTAGGCGATTGAAAGAAATCACTGGTAAGAGATACAATGCTTGAACGTGAAGTTTTTGTAAAGATTTCAAGAGTAAACATTTTTCTTTTGGATGTAAGAATAACAATCAAACCAATTAAGAAGAATACACCGCCGATAATAAAAGCAGGAAGTCGGTAACCTAATTCCGTTTCAATATATGTTGCAGAGCCATAGATTAAGACAGCCAGACCAATCAGAAAAATAATTAGTCCAATTGTCTTTTGAAGTTTACTAGTTCTTTTCCCATATTCACTCGCTATCTCTCCGATACTATCGATTGGGCATTCACGAACAGTAATCGAATTGGAAAGTTTATCACGAAAAGTTGCATAATAGACTAATCTTTGGTTGGTAATTGTAAAGTAACCTTTTCCGACTGGATCTACAACTTCAAAACCTTCAAATGTTTGAAGTACTGTCTCATTATTTGCTAGGGAAATGACCTGATTGATCTCAACATTAATTTCGTTTTTTGCCATAAAAATCCTCCATCAATTTCATAAAGATTATAACATATTTTAAAAAGATTGAAAAGTAAAATAAGACTATCTCTTATATACTATCTTGTCTTATTCTTTTATTAATACTTCATGCAAATTAATTTAATTTCAAAAAATCAAATATTGAATTAAAAAAATTTTTGATACCATTTATTCTTTTTTTTGTTAAACTCGAAAAAAACAGAGTATGAGGACCTTAAACCACATTGTATAACGCTATTTCCATTAATGTCAACAAGTTCAATTATATCGCTTGTAAATAAGTTATATAAAATAATGTTAGATAAATAAAAAAATAAGCAAGCCAAAGCTTGCTTATAAATCTTCTTCTTTTAAATCATTCTGCATTAACTTTATGATTCTTTCTTTAGGTTCAAATTTATTATAAATAATATCATATACGGTTTCAATAATCGGAGCATAAATATTAAAGCGTGCAATCAATTGGTGAGCAGCAATAGCACTTCTGGCTCCTTCAACTACCATTGTCATTTCGGATAAGGCTTGTTCAAGATTTTTACCGCTTCCGATTTTATAACCGGCTTGAAAGTTTCGACTATGAGTGCTTGTACAAGTAACGATTAAATCACCGAGACCTGCTAAACCAAAAATTGTCTTTTCATCAGCTCCAAGTTTGCAGGCGATTCTTTTTATTTCTACAAGTCCACGAGTAATAAGGGCTGCTCGAGTATTATCACCATAACCAAGTCCGGCAATAATTCCGGAAGCAAGAGCGATAATGTTTTTTAAAGAGGAGCAGATTTCGACCCCGACAAGGTCGGCCAGAGTATAAACTCGGAAATAACTTTGATTTGAAAAGATTCTTTGAATAAGTTGAGCATGGGAAAGATTAGGGCTAGTAGAGGTAAGTAGGGTTAACATCCCTAAAATGACTTCTTCGGCGTGGCTGGGTCCGCTTAAGGCAACGAAGCCTTCTAGATAGTCTGAATTGATTTCCTCAGTAACAATTTCTGATACGCGTTTAAAAGTATTAGGCTCAAGACCCTTGCTGGCATTTACAAAAAGCTTTTTGGAAGTTATAACCTGATTAATTTCCTTTAAAACAATTCGAATAACCGAAGTCGGAACCACAAGCAGGATAATATCGGAATAAGCAATAGCTTCTTTTAAATCTGTCGTCGCTTTTACATTGTCATTAAGCTTACCAACGGGAAGTTTTGTCTTATTGGTGTGAAATCTGTTAATTTCCGAAACAATTTCTTCCGATTGGTCATACATAATCACTTGATGACTATTGTCACTGGCAATTTTGCCGAGGGCGCTTCCCCAACTTCCAGCGCCAATAATGGTTAGTCTTTCCATACTTTACTCCTTTTTTCGTAAAATAAATTTTAAAGGTGTACCGATGAATTCGAAATTCTCTCTAATCCGGTTTTCTAAATAACGTAAATAGGAAAAATGCATATGTTTCTCATTATTAACAAAGAGCACAAAGGAAGGTGGCATAATATCTTCCTGAGTAGCATAACTCAGTTTTATGCGATTGCCATTAAAGATCGGCGGTTGATTAAGCAGAAAAGCATCCATGAGAACCTCATTCAATAAATTCGTTGGAACACGACTGGTGAAGGATTCATAGGTTCGATCGATCTCCTCAAATAGTGTTTGAACCCTTTGACGGTTTTTTGCAGAGAGGAAAACAATCGGAGCAAAATCAAGAAAGAGGAATTCATTACGAATTTTATCCTGATATTCTTTCATCGTCTTCTCATCTTTTTCTACTAGATCCCATTTATTAACCGCAATAATGATGGCCCGATTATAATCACGGGCATAACCGGCAATCCTTTTATCGTGTTCGGTTATCTCTAAAGTTGCATCTAATAAAATTACGGCAATATCACAACGTTCTAATGCGGATATCGCCCGAAGGACCGAATACTTTTCCGCATTCTCATAAATCTTTCCTTGTTTTCTGATACCGGCAGTATCAATGACAACATATTTTTTTTGATTTCTGGTAAAGACTGTGTCAATAGCATCCCTGGTTGTTCCCGGGATATCACTGACTATGACTCTTTCTTCACCGATGATTGTATTAGCAAGGGTTGACTTGCCGACATTAGGTTGTCCGATCAAACAGAAACGAACTGTAGCTTCATCATAAGTTTTTCTATCCTCCCTAGGAAAGTGAAAAATAATTTGATCAAGTAGGTCACCGATACCAATTCCATGAAGGGATGAGATAGGTAATACTTCCCCAAAACCAAGTGCATAGAATTCATAAATCATCGGCACAAAACTATTATCATCAACTTTATTTGCTGCAACAATAACAGGTTTACCGCTTTTTTGGAGAATCAAAGCAACATCTTCATCTTCATGAGTGATTCCGGTTCTGACATCTACAACCATGATAATTACATCGGCTTCATC
>CALEGD010000016.1 GCA_937877075.1 uncultured Acholeplasmatales bacterium | reverse complement strand
AAAAAGTTATTGATTTTAGGTTAATAAAAAGTAAAAACAAAGGTTTTTTATAGGCGAAAAGGACTTCCTAGTAAATAAAAAAGCAGGATCATCATCGATCCTAACTTTTTCCTTTGACAATTTGCTTATATACTTCGCTTTTTGAAATACCTCTATCTCGAGCAGTCATTTTCATCGCTTCCTTTTGATTCAATCCAAGATCAAGATAATATTGATAATGTTCTTCAAGTTGAAGCGAGTTTAACTCCTTTTGACCGGACGATAGTTTTGAACCGGCAACTAAAATAACAATTTCTCCTTTGAATTCGTGATTGCTTTCAACAATTTCTTTCAAATTTCCACGAAAATACTCCTCATATTTTTTTGTTAATTCTCTGGCAATAACCGCTTCTCGATCTTTAAAGACTTGATACATCGACTTTAATGTAGCTTGGATACGATGGGGGGCTTCATAAAAGATCAGGGTTTCCGGATAATCAGCCAATTGGTTGAGCTCTTTTTCTCTTTGTGATGGCTTTGAACTTAAAAAACCGTAAAAGAAAAACTTATCCGAAGGAAGTCCTGAAGCAATAAGCGCCGTTAGGGCGGCATTTGCACCGGGTAGAGAAATAACCGAAAATCCGGCTTTGATAGCTTCTCTAGCGACCAGAAACCCAGGATCACTGATACCGGGAAGTCCGGCATCGCTAACTAGGGCAATTTTTAAACCCTCTGCCAAGTATTTCAGAATTACTTCAGCTTGAATTTCTTCGTTAAAAATATGATAGGAAGAAAGAGGAGTAGAGATATGAAAATGACTAAGTAAAACCTTAGTCACTCTCGTATCTTCAGCATATATATAATCCGCATTTTTCAGTACTTCAACCGCCCTAAAGGTCATATCAGCAAAATTGCCGATTGGGGTTGGCACTAAATAGAGGATGCCGCCTGAGGACTCATTTGATTTTTGAATCACTCGGCAATTATCCTCTTCGCTTTTTCGCGTAAGTCCCTTTCGGCATAAACAATCTTCATTAAATCAGCTTTCTTTTTATTAGTAATCTTGAAACTTTCTTGAATCTGTTCAATCAATAAATGTTCCTCGACGCTATAGAACTCATCATAAAGCGAGGATGAGACCAGATTCATGAAGACTAGGTTCTTTGTAGCCTTGGGTTTTTCACCAAAATATTCAATCAGCTTTTCCAGAGAGGAATTGCTTTTTCGGTATTTCATGGCATCTTCGCCCATTTCATATTTAAGGCGGTTAATAATTTGGGTTTCGGTTTCATTAGCCTCCCCATCAACTCCGACCACTTTTACAAGTAAATCGATGAAATAAAACTTTTCTTCTTTAGACAGTAAACTCAAGAACATAGTATCAACTCCTTTCTTCTCTATATATTATAACAAACAAACTAGCATTTTTTCTTGAAATTAAATATTTCCTTAACTTCTTCTGAATAATCTTCACCTTCATAGACAAAAAGTGGCCGTTCAACCTTAACATCATCCTTCATATTTGCTCTGGCTTCCAGAAGAAATAAGAGGGCATGTTCACTATCCGTCTTCGGATAAACAAAGCGCAATCTTCTGATACCAAAATTATTTTCTTGTAAGAGCTTACTAGCTTCGGTCAGGCGTTCTACTCTGTGAACTAAATGAAAGAAACCGCAGGTTTTTAAAAGTTTTCTGGCTTCCCGAATTATTCCTTGAAGATCGATTTTAACTTCATGCCGGGCGATTGTAAGAAACTCATTACGGTTAATATTACTTCCGGGATGATATTTAAAATAAGGCGGATTAGAAATAACAATATCAAAAACATTGGCTCCAATTACCTGATATATATTTTTAATATCGGCATTGATGATTTGGATTTGCCCCTCAAGATTATTCAAAGCTACACTTCTTTTGGCTAAATCATAAACTTCTTTTTGAATTTCAATACCTAGTATTTCCGACTTTGTTTTTAAAGTAAGAAATAACGGAATTGGGGCATTCCCACAACCTAAATCAATGATTTTCTCGTTTTGAAGTTTTGGACGGATGAAATCGGCCAAAAGAATTGAATCTAAGGAAAAACAAAACATTTCCGGATTTTGAATGATTTTGATATTATTATAGCCTAAAAGCTCATGAATTGATTCCATCTTCTACAATATCATCGGTCAGATCTTCGGGATTATCTTCCTGTTGGTGGCTTTGTAACTTCACAAGCTCATTTGCCTGCCAAACTTCAATCTGATCGTCCTTGATTGTTTTAATCATTTCCCGCATATAGTCTACCCCCACTACCTTACAGATATTACATGTGGGTGTCTTTACCATATCACCGGGCAAGGGAATTCTTTTGCGAATTTCTTCATAGAAACTATTTTCATATCCGATACAACACATCAGTTTCCCACAAAGACCCGCAACCTTTGAAGCATTTAGGGTCATTCCTTGTTCCTTTGCCATTTTCATAGTAACGAGATCAAACTCGCGAAGATGTTTGGCACAGCAACATTCTCTGCCACAAGGACCGAGTCCGCCGATAAATTTTGCGCCCTCTCGGGGTCCAATCTGTCTAAGTTCGATCCGAGTTTTAAATTCACTGGCAAGATCCTTTAGGAGCTCCCGAAAATCCACCCTTCCGTCGGCATTATAATAAAAAATTATTTTCTGACGATCAAGAGTATATTCGCATTCAAGCAACTTCATTTCTAATCTATGCCTTTTTACAATCTCCTTACAGGCCTCAAGAGCAGTTTCCGCTCGTTTAAGATTGTCTTCATAGATTCTTAAATCCTGTTTACTGGCAATGCGGAGCACAGGTTTAAGTTCATGTTCAAGTTCAGATTCGTTAACTGCACGCGACTCTTGTACTACAGTACCGAGTTCGAGTCCACGAATTGTCTCAACAACTACTTTATCATTTACATCTAGTTTAAATTGTCCTGATTCAAACCAATATATCTTACCGACTTCTTTAAAGCCGATACCGACTACTTTCTTCATATTACCTCACTATTTCTATCAGCAAATCGGCATAAAACAATTCTAGATTTATATTGTAATTCAGCCTTTGCTTAAAACTTAAAAGTTTTTCGACTTCCCCTACCTTAGATGCATAATCAGAGCCAAGGTAGGGAGCGATATTATCAATGGTGTTTTTAAAAATTATCTCTGAAGTTTCCCCCAAAATAAAAGATAATTCATCATTTATAAGAGTAACGAGCAGATCCAAGAAAATTCTATGGTATTTTTTGTCATTTTCCTTTAAAAGAAACTCTCCTTCTTCATAGAAAACCAAAACCGGATCTTTCGTTTTGCTTGCTAGAGTAAAACCCACTTTCTTAACCAATTCAATTAAGTCAAGAATCTTGCCGTCTCCGATCAGCTCTAAACATTCGTCGACGTTATTGGAAATCCTTGAAAGAATAAAACTGATTTCGAAATCAACTCCCCTTAACATCAATTCCTCAGCAATTAATGTCGGTGGTACTTGTTCAAAAGATATTATTTGGGAACGGGATCTAATCGTTGGGAGAACTTGATTTACATTTTCGGTAATCAAGATCCCGTATTTATCTCCGCCAAGTTCCTCAAGAAATTTCAAAAGTGAATTGGCTGCTGCGGCAGTAGCCTTATCGATATCTTCAATAATATAAACCCTTTGGGTCTCACTCAATGCGGTCAAAGAAAATTCTTTTTCCAATTTTTCAACTTGATCTTTTCGAATAGTACCGCCTTGAGGTTTTATAAAAAAGAGGCTTGGATGTATTTCCTTTTCAATCTTCCGGCAATCATCACATTTATGGCAAGGCTTATTATCACCCTTGCAAAGAATCATAGAAGCAAAGTAATAGGCAGCTTCAATTTTGCTTGTTCCCTTAGCGCCTTCAAAAAGATAAGTGTGAACCAAACGATCCTTTCTTAAACTATTATGAAATAATTTTATAACCTTTTTTTGGGTTTTAAGTAAAGTATCAAAATCCACTAAATTCTCCTTATATTACTTCTAAAATTATGTCCATGATTTCCTTTTCAATCACTTCTACCGGGCGATTTCCGTCAATTATTCTAATTCTCTCCGGAAACATATTTGCAATCTTTAGATAACCCTGACGGACTGTTTCGTGAAAACTGTTAGCCTCTAAATCAAGGCGATCGGGAATTCTTGAAGAATTCTTAATTCTCGACAGACCAATCTCGGGTTTCAAGTCTATATAAAAGGTTAGCTTCGGAAGGATTCCTTCGGTAGCATATTGATTAATCCGATATATCTCTTCGATTCCAAGGCCACGGGCTGTTCCTTGATAAGCCAAGGAAGAATCAATATATCGATCGCAAAGAACAATCTTTCCTGCTTTTAATGCCGGAATAATTACTTCTATTAGATGTTGTCTTCGGCTTGCCGCATAAAGCAAAGCTTCAGTCCGGTAATCCATTTCGACATTCTTAACATTTAATATAATATTTCTGATTTCCTCAGATATCCGGCTACCGCCGGGTTCCCTGGTCTTCAAAACTTGATGACCCATATTCAGTAAGTTACGATAAAGGCTGTCGATGACCGTGGTTTTGCCACTTCCTTCTCCGCCTTCAAACGTAATAAAGATACTCATAACTTTCCACCACCATTATCTTACTGTAATATTATTATCTCATATTTCCCGAAAAAATGAAATACTTATTTATAATTATTTAAAGTCCTTAAAAATAAATTTAATTTAATCGGTCCTTATACTTGTATGGTCTAAAGAATTATGTTAAAATAAGTGAAATGGAAAAGGTGAGTAAATGCGAATAGAAGTAAAAAGCTTATCCTTTGCTTATACGCAAAAATTAGTCCTGAATAATCTTTCATTTGCTCTTGACCATGGAGATTTCCTAACTTTGGTCGGAAAAAACGGGACGGGGAAAAGCACTTTAATAAAATGTCTTTTAAAGATCTTAAAAGTGGGAGACGGAACAATATTTTTCGACGGCATCGACATCAATACTCTAAAACGGTTTGAAAATGTCGGTTATGTACCTCAAAAAATTGAATTCAGTTACGAATTTCCGATTACCGCTTCTGAAATATTGTCCAGCGCTTATATGAAGCGAAAAGATGAATATTATACAAAAATAATTAATACCTTGGGGATAAATCCTTTTTACCGGGACAATGTCAATAATCTGTCCGGCGGACAATTCCAAAGAGTTACTATTGCCAGAGCTCTTTTAAATCATCCACAACTTTTAATTTTAGATGAACCCACGGTAGGAATCGACAACGAAAATGTCCGCTCACTCTTTGAAATTCTCAAAAAATTAAAAGAAAAAAAAGTAAATATCATTATTTCAACACATGATATCGAGTTTGCGAAAAATTTATCCGATTATTATTTAGAACTGAATGAAGTCGGGGACTATAGTTTTTATAGGTAGGTGAAAGATGTTTTTATCAAATCCAGGTTTTTTCGAATCATTAATTCATTTTGAACCCTTAAGATATGCATTAATTGCGGGAATCTGCATTGGTTTCATCGCCCCGCTGACGGGCTCCGTAGTCATCATCAGACGACTTTCGTTTATTGCCGATACCCTAAGTCACTTTTCACTGGC
>CALEGD010000015.1 GCA_937877075.1 uncultured Acholeplasmatales bacterium | reverse complement strand
AAGATTTCTGAAGAAAGTAACTATTAACGATTTCCGGACAATCGCAAATTAAAGATGAAATAACAAAACTATTTGATTTTGTCAGTAACCTTATGTATAATATAGGGAGCATTTCAAATTTAAGGAAATAATGCTAAGAAATTGAAAGGTGAATTTTGGATGAGTAATTTTGAAAATATTAAAAAATATTGTGCGAGTTTGGAACTATTATATGATTTCAGCGAATTCAGGGGAAGATTTAGTCTTAAAAAAGTTTTTCGCTTTATTTTGAGAATTTCCTTATTAATTCCCTGCTTTTATATTTATTTAGCTTTGCTTACCCAGATACTAATACTTGAATTAATAGGATTTTTTCTAAAAATCCCGAGTGATGCTATTTCTCGATTACGGTCAAATTCCGGATATGATATTAAGGAGTTTAAATGGCTCTTTATCTTAACTTATCTTATACTTTATATTTTTCTTTTTGTTTTTGATATTATTCGGATTATCCTACCGATCTATTTAAGGATTATTGCCTTTCAGTTAGATGCGGTTCTCTGGATAGCGCATTTAGGTGATTCTGAATTTGTAAATCTTAATATTGCGATGGAGAAGGAAGGAAAACAAAAAACAAAGTTGATTTGGGTTAATGCTTCCAATCGCAGTTTTTCCGAATTTGTTGTCATTTTTGTTTTAGGATATTTGCTTCCTCTCATTTCTTTATGGGTATATTTTGACTCATACTATGATTATGAATTTGCGATTTTTGTTTTTCTACTCTTAAGTTTTGCCTTTCATCTGGGAATTTTCTTATATTATAAACATCGTAAATTTCCGGAACCTGCAACCGAGTGAGTAAACCGTCCTTTTTATAAGTTCTTAATCATCGCAAAACATTGAATTTCACGAAAACTTAATAGTAATAAACTAAGGTCAATTAATTATGATTAATTCATAGATAAATAGGCCTTTTTTACTTTGCTTGGCAAGGAAGAAAGTATGATAATCCATATATTTGGTATACGAACCAGACGGAACAAATAATTCAATGCCTATAATTACATCTTCAGTACGAATGGCAAAAGAATAGAATTCTGGTTATAACGGTTCAAGCTGACCACCTATCTGATAATGAATATCATAGTTGATCAGAAACTAGTGGCCGGTACTTGAAATTCAAATTGAACATAAACTCATTAAAATCATTCGGAAAACCGCAGACCTTTTTATTGAAGGTGGTTTTTGTTTTTATCACAATTTGGCGATAGATGGGTAAATGACCTTGTAAGTAAAACGCTTTTGGTATATAATAAAGTAAAGAGATTCATTTGAAAAAGCGGAGGTAAAAAATGAAATCTATTGTCATCGGCGTTATTGGCGCTGATGTTCATGCTGTCGGCAATAAGATTATTGAATATACTCTTTCGAACGCCGGATTTAATGTTGTAAATGTCGGAGTACTGAGTTCGCAGGAGGATTTCATTAATGCAGCTATTGAAACCGATGCTAAAATGATATTGGTCTCCTCTCTCTATGGTCATGGAGAAATTGACTGTCGAGGAATGCGTGAAAAATGCATCGAAAGCGGTCTGGATGATATCATCCTTTATGTTGGCGGCAATATTGTCGTCGGGAAACAGGATTTTTCAAATGTTGAAAAGCGTTTTAAAGAAATGGGTTTTAACCGTATTTTTCCGCCCGGAACTCAAATTGAGTCGGTTTTGGATTTGATTAAGGAAGACTTAGGAGTTTAATGTGACAAACTATTTGTTGGTTGATATCGGTTCAACTTACACCAAATTAACAGCTGTAAACCTTGATCGAGCCGATATTATCGGCACGGGCAGGCATTATACAACTGTTGATTCTGATGTTAGAATCGGTTATGAGAGGGCATTACGACTGCTTGAAGAAAAGACGGGAATTCAAGATTTTAAAAGAATCTATGCTTGTTCTTCAGCGGCAGGGGGTTTAAAAATGGCGGCACTCGGGCTTGTTGAAGAGCTGACGGTGGAAGCTGCTAAGCGGGTCTGTTTGGGAGCCGGGGGAAAAGTTGACCTCATTTATTCTCATCAGATTACAATGCAAGAAGCATTGAAGATCAAAAATGGAAAAATTGATATTGTCTTGCTAGCCGGAGGTACCGACGGCGGTAATAGTGAGTGTGTACTTCATAATGCCAAGGTTTTAGGTGAGGCCGAGTTGACAATTCCGATTGTTTATGCCGGCAATAAATCCTGTCAGGATGAAATAAGCAATATCTTTAAGAAATATAAACTAAACGGCTGGATTTGTGAGAATGTCATGCCGCGGCTGAATCAATTACGGATTAATAGTGCCAGAGATGTTATCAAAAATATTTTCTTAAACAATATCGTCAGTGCTAAAGGAATAAAAAAAATTGAAGCAGAAATTGACGGAGTGCTTTTACCGACTCCCGGTGCCGTTTTAAGGGCCGCAGAATTGTTTTCGAAAGGTTATTTACATGAGGCCGGTCTCGGTGAGATGGTTTTAGTTGATATCGGCGGTGCTACTACCGATATTTATTCGATTGCCAGCGGTAATCCAAAACGGCCCAATGCTTTTCTTCGAGGATTGGAGGAGCCTTTCGGAAAAAGAACTGTTGAAGGTGATCTCGGAATGCGCCTTTCCGCTCCCGGGATTGTGAAGAATTTAAGTGAAGAAGAACTTCTGCTTTTTTCTGAAAAAGGAATTGATTTATTAGCGGAAACAGAACTTCGTTATCAAAATCAATCAAGTCTTCCCCAGAGTGAAAGAGAAACAGAAATCGATCATCTCCTGGGTTCTTTGTGTTGTGATATCGCCTTTTCACGTCATGTCGGTTCAATGGAGACAATTTATACTCCACTTGGGGTAATGTATTATCAGTCGGGAAAGGATTTAACCGATGTAAAATACGTCGTCGGAACCGGAGGAATTATCATCCACGACGAAAAGCCGTTGGAAATTTTAAGTAAGGTTGTAGTTGATTCTAAAAAACCTTTAGAGCTTAGGCCTCGAAATCCGGAATTTATGCTAGATCGGGATTATATCCTCTCCGCTATGGGGTTGCTTAGCATTGAACATCCGGAAATAGCCATCAGAATTATGAAAAAACGGATCGGAATTATAAAGTAAATGGAACTAAAAAATAAAAAGATGCCTGAGGGACTTTTCTTCAAGATTCGAAAAGAAGTGCTTTCCTCTTGGCCAACGGGGTCATCCTCGGAACTTAATTTTGAAAACGCCATTCCTTTTTTGAAACAAATTCCCGAACATCGGAATTTTGCCGCTGTTTTGAAAAAATCAGAAAAAGAAGGAAGGACCGCTGTACAACCAAGAGCGGGGGTTGCTACTTTATCTGCTCATATTATTCTAATGC
The DNA here is from genome assembly GCA_937877075.1 of uncultured Acholeplasmatales bacterium. GTDB lineage: Bacteria > Bacillota_I > Bacilli_A > ML615J-28 > CAG-698 > DTU067. The sequence goes on along the minus strand of CALEGD010000015.1, from coordinate 1,192 downwards.
AATATTTAGAAGCAGCTGGAGCTGATTTTCTGCCGACAACGATTGATTCTTATACAAGACAGAATCGTTATCCGGAAGCGGAAAACGGTATTATGGAAAGTCAAAAATTAGGACGTAGTCTCTTAAATGGTTTTCCGGCAGTAAATTATGGAGTCGAAGGTTGCCGTGAAGTTTATCATGCCGTTAATGTGCCGCTTCAAGCCCGACATGGAACGCCGGATGCGCGCCTACTATCGGAAATTATCCATGCATCCGGTTGGACTTCAAATGAAGGCGGAGGAATCAGTTATAATATTCCTTATGCGAAAAGCATATCTTTGGAAGAAACAATCAAGCATTGGCAATATGTCGACCGCTTAGTTGGTTTTTACGAAGATCAAGGAGTGAGGCTTAACCGGGAACCATTCGGACCTTTAACCGGAACCTTAGTTCCGCCCTCAATATCGAATGCGGTTGCCGTGATTGAAGCTTTACTGGCTGCCGAACAAGGTGTAAAAAGTATTACTGTCGGTTACGGTCAAGGCGGAAATATTAATCAGGATATTGCCGCTGTGGCTGCACTTCGTGATCAAACTGAAGAATATTTGAAATATTTTGGCTATTCCGATATAGAGGTAACTACCGTCTTTCATCAATGGATGGGAGGATTTCCCGAAGATGAAGCCGAAGCTTTGGGTTTGATTTCATATGCGGCCTCGGTCGCATCTCTGGCGAAGGCAACGAAGATGATAACCAAATCACCGCAGGAAAGTATCGGTATTCCGACAAAAGAAGCTAACGGCATCGGAATTAAAGCCTCTAAATTTGTCAGTAATCTATTAAAAGATCAGAAATATATTGAAAATGAAGTTTATTTAGAAGAATATCATCAGATCAAGAAAGAAGTAAAGAGTATTCTTGATCATGTCCTCATTCTCGGAAAGGGCGATATCGCCCTTGGTGTAGTCGAGGCATTCCGCAACGGAATCATAGATATTCCCTTTGCCCCGAGCAGGTATAATGCCGGAAAACTCTTACCTGCCCGTGATCATAACGGAAATATCAGAATTCTGGAATTCGGTAATATCGGTTTTAATGAGGAAATTAAAGCATTTCATAGAGATAAAATAAAACAAAGAGCCAAATCCGAGGGTCGGGAGGCAAATTTCCAATTGACAATATCTGATGTGTATGCCGTCAGTAACGGTCAATT
>CALEGD010000014.1 GCA_937877075.1 uncultured Acholeplasmatales bacterium | reverse complement strand
TTCGGTCGGCAAGACTTGCCCTTGAAGCTCTTCAATTAGCGGAGCCGATGTATGAATATGCAAATAAAACTGCGACCTCTGATTTCGGTGTCGGGACCTTAATGCTTTGCTCGGGACTAAATGGCGCGGTTTTGAATGTGAAAACAAATCTTTCCGGGTTTGAGGATCAAAAATATAAAAATGATTGTCTTGATGAATGCCTTACTCTTCTTACTCTTGGTAACGAAATTAAGAATAGAATATTAAATGCGGTTGAAAATGAACTAAATTAAAAGTCGGATTATTCCGACTTTTAGTTTTTGAAAGAAAATACTTCGAAAAATTATTTGTTAAGGCTTTCATTTCCTTTTAATAAATATTAGAACGTGGTATAATAATTAAGATATGAATGGAATTTTACTTGTAAATAAAGAATCTGGAATGACCTCGAATGCGGTTATTCAAAAAATTAAAAAGATCTTAAAGGTAAAGAAAATCGGTCATGCCGGAACCCTAGATCCCTTAGCTACGGGATTGCTTGTTGTTCTTCTTAATGAAGCAACAAAACTTTCCAATTATCTTTTAAATCAAGACAAAGAATATTTAGCGGAAATTATTTTGGGAGAAGCTACCGATACTGAGGATGCGAGTGGAAATATTGTTGAAAAGAAACCGGTAGAAGAAATCTCGAATCTTGATCAAAGTTTATCTAAACTTCTGGGAAAGCGACTACAGATTCCGCCGATGTATTCTGCACTAAAAAAAGAAGGCAAGAAACTATATGAACTGGCCCGGGAGGGTATTAGTATTAAACGCGAACCGCGGGAAATAGAAATCTTTGCCTTAGAAAGACGAAGTCCGATTACCTATCAGAATACTACTGCAAAGTTCAGCTTTTTTTGTAAAGTTTCGAAAGGCACTTATGTAAGGACACTTTGTACAGAAATCGGAGAAGAACTCGGTTATCCTGCTCATCTTTCATCACTGGAAAGATTAAGTTCAGGTGCTTTTAGATTAGATAAGGCCTCAACTATTTCAGAAATAGAAAGCGGAAATCTTTTTTTAGTATCAATGGTTGATGCTCTAGACTTTCCGAAATATGAGGTGGATGAATTTTTGGTTCATAAGATTAGAAACGGTAATCCGGTTGTATTTGATTCTCTTGAACCGCTTATTGTTTTCAAGCAAGGAGAAAAACTCTTAGGAATATACAAATATAAAGAAGGAAAATATTACGCAGAAAGAATATGGAATTAATAAATTTTGATTATCAAGACTATCGAAATCTAGGTGGACTGGCTCTGGCAATGGGTGAATTTGACGGACTTCATTTAGCGCACCAAAAGTTAATCGCTCAAGCGATTGATTTTGCCCGAAATAATGGCTTAAAGTCCGCAGTTTTAACTTTTGATCCCCATCCGGATTTTGTTCTAAAAAAGAGGTCATATCAAGGCTATATTACTCCCTTACCTGAAAAAGTAAAAACTTTGGAAGCTCTTGGCGTTGATTATCTGATCATTATTGATTTCACAAGCGAGTTTGCTAGCTTAATGCCCGAAGAGTTTGAAGATTATGTCCTTGGAAAATTAGACATCAAAAAGATCTTTGTTGGTTTTGATTATCGGTACGGCTCTAAAGGTTTAGGAAATTCATTGAGATTAAAAGAAAAATATCCGACCTTTGTACTGGATAGGATAGATTTTAATAATCAAAAGATGGGCTCGGAGGGTGTAAGAGAATTATTAAGAGATGGGCGTGTTGATATTGCCGCTTTAATCCTTGGACGTTATTATAATATCTCAGGAATTGTGATACCCGGAAATCAAGTCGGACGTAAAATCGGCATTCGGACTGCAAACATCAGTTTAGAGGAAGATTACTATAATCTTCAAATCGGAGTTTATGCTGTTATTGTTTATATTGATAATAAAAAATATTTTGGGGTCTGTAATATTGGTCATAACCCAACGATAAATTATCTTAAACGCCCACGTTTGGAAGTTCATATTCTTGATTTTCAAGAAGACCTTTACGGAAAGGAAATCTCGATTGATTTTGTGAGGTTCTTAAGGCCGGAAATTAAGTTTTCTGAGATAAAGGAACTCCAAAAACAGATTGATAATGATATTAAAGAAGCCAGAAAAATTTTGGAGGAAAGATGAAAATTGCCATTATTGGAGCTATGCAGAAGGAAATAGATTATCTCTTAGCTCATTTGGAAAATAGATGCGAAACAAAAAGACTTAAACATGTTTTTTACGAAGGTAATTTTGCCGGTAAAGAGCTGGTAATTGTCAAGTCGGGAATTGGTAAAGTTGCTTCCGGTATTCTCTTTTCCGCACTTGTTAATTCCTATCCTGATTTGGACTTAGTCATTAATATCGGCGTCTCCGGTGGAGTAGTCGGAAAAGTCGCTAGTGGGGAAGTGGTAGTTGCTGGAAGTGTGGCATATGGAGATGTTGATGTTAGAGTTGGAGGGGATTATTCCTACGGTCAGATTCCCGATTGTCCGGCATTCTTTCCTTCTCAAGCAGAAATAATTACTGGATTAAAACTTAGTTTACCGTATAAGGAGGGAATCATCTTATCGGGGGATCGCTTCTATTCCGATCAAGAAGAAGTGGCTGCGATTATCGAAAATCACTATCCAAATAAAGAGGTTCTGGCCCTGGATATGGAATCAGCAGCTTTCGGTCAGAGTGCTTGGTTTTATGATATTCCCTTTATCGCCATTCGTGCGATCAGCGATCTTATCGGACGCAAATCGCAATATCAAGAATATTGTGACTATCTTGAGACCGCTTGTATCAACAGCAATTTATTTTTGCTTGAGGTCTTAAAGCATTTAAATTAGATTGAATTAAAGATATTAAGGATATTTAATTATTTTCTTTGCCTGTTTAGATTTTTTGTTTTTCGGGTATAATAATTTAGTCAAGTATTCTTTTAATTTATTTTAGATAATTCATAAATTTAATTTACATATTATCCTTAATATGGTATAATAAATAAGTCCTTGAACTCTGATAAACGATTCTCCGACGTTATCTGGGTCATAGGCGTAAATAAATTAAGGAGGAAATACTATGTCTTGCATTTCAAAAGAAGAAAAAGCACAATTAGTTGCAAGGTTTGGAAAGAGCGAAAAAGATTCCGGATCCGTTCATGTCCAAATTGCGATTCTGACAGCGGAAATTAACCGTTTGAATGAGCATTTAAAAACTCACTCTCATGACTATCATTCCGGTCGCGGATTATTGAAAAAAGTCGGTCATCGTCGTAATTTATTGAACTATTTAAAGAAAAAAGATGTGGAAGCTTATCGTAGCTTGATTGCTGATTTAAATCTCAGAAAGTAAGTGAAAGGGTATGTAAATACCCTTTTTGAAAAAGAAATAAGGAGTAATTATTAATGAATGAAAAGAGAGTTTTTGAATATCAACAAGGAAATCGCAAATTCGTTGTTGAGATAGGTGAAGTGGCCAAACAGGCAAACGGTGCCTGCCTGGTGCGTTTTGATGACACTGCTGTGCTTTCCGTTGCCGTCTTTTCAAACAAAGTTTCCAAAGCGGATTTTTTCCCTCTGACAGTACTTTATCAGGAAAAATTATATGCTGCAGGTAAAATCCCCGGAGGCTTTTTGAGAAGAGAAGGAAGGCCGAGTGAACATGAAACTCTGACTTCAAGACTGATTGACAGACCGATCCGTCCTTTATTTCCGGACGGCTTTAGAAACGAAGTTCAGGTTATCAATACTGTCTTAAGCGCTAACCCCGACAATTCTTCGGAAATGGCGGCTATGCTTGGAGCATCTATCTCTTTAACCGTTTCTGAGATTCCTTTTAACGGTCCAGTTGCCGGTGTTACGGTCGGACGCGTTGACGGTAAATTTATTATTAATCCGACTGTAAAGGAAATGGATGCTTCCGATATCAACTTAATTGTTTCTGGTACCGATGAAGCCATTAATATGGTTGAGGCTGAAGCAAAAGAAGTTTCGGAAGAAGATATGCTAGAAGCTCTGACCTTTGCTCATGAAGAAATCAAAAGGTTAGTGGCTTTCCAAAAAGCAATTTGCTTTGAAGTCGGAAAAGAAAAGGTTGAAGTTGAACTTCATAAAGCACCGGAAGCGATCGATGCTTTAGTCAGATCTATGGCTGAAAAAGAGCTGGTTGCTGCGGTGTTCACTCATGAAAAACTAGAACGAGCAGCCAAGATTAATGCTATCAATGAAAGAGTAATTGAAGAACTGACAGAAAAGTTCAAGGATGAAGATGATCTTGAAGATAAAATCAAATATGTAAATGAGGTCTTAGAATCAATTGTTTCAGAAGAAGTTAGACGTTTGATTGTTGAGGACCAAATTCGTCCCGACGGACGCAAAATTGATGAAATCCGTCCCCTATCTTCTCGAATTGATTTGTTTGAAAGAACTCATGGCTCCGCCCTCTTTACCAGAGGTCAAACCCAATCATTAGCGGTTGTAACCTTAGGGGCCCTCGGAGAAAATCAAATTATTGACGGACTCGGTGTTGAGGATTCCAAACGTTTTATGTTTCATTACAATTTCCCACAATATTCTGTTGGTGAAACCGGACGTTATGGTTCTCCGGGAAGACGAGAAATCGGTCACGGCGCTCTTGGTGAAAGAGCACTTCTTCAGGTAATTCCTTCTGAAGAAGAATTTCCTTATACCATTCGGGTTGTCAGTGAAATTTTAGAATCAAACGGTTCATCATCGCAAGCTTCAATTTGTTCGGGAACGATGGCTTTAATGGCTGCCGGTGTTCCGATTAAATCTCCGGTTGCCGGAATTGCTATGGGACTAATATCTGATGGTAAAAAATATACGATCCTGACTGATATACAAGGGATGGAAGACCATTTCGGTGACATGGATTTCAAAGTTGCAGGAACCAGAAAAGGTATTACTGCCTTGCAGATGGATATCAAAATTTCCGGTATCAGTAAGAAAATCTTACATGAAGCTTTAAAACAAGCTAATAAAGGAAGAATGTTTATCCTCAACCATATGGAAGAGACAATACCTACGGTTCGTCCGGAAGTCAGTCCTTATGCACCGAAGGTCATCACCTTTAAGATTGATCCCGATAAGATCCGTGAAGTTATCGGTTCCGGTGGAAAAGTTATTACCGAAATTATCAATCAATGCAATGATGTCCGTATCGATATCGAACAAGACGGGCGGGTAACCATTATGCATGTTGATCGGATTTGGTGTGAAAAAGCCGCTGAAATAGTTAGAAATATTGTTAGGGTAGCAGAAGTCGGGAAACTTTATTCTGGTAAAGTTGTTCGCATTGAAAAATTCGGTGCTTTTGTAGAACTGTGGCCGGGATGTGAAGGCTTACTGCATATCTCCAAGATGGCAGAAGAAAAAGTTGCAAAGGTGGAAGATCTTCTAGCCTTAGGCGATGAAATTACAGTTAAAGTTATCGGTATTGACGATAAGGGACGCGTCGATTTATGTAATCCCTATGTAGCTGAAAAAAAGGATAATAATAAGAGAAAAGGTAAAGGTGATTTCCGAAGACGACCGAATAATCGGGAACAGAAAGAACCTCAAACCGTTGAAAAATAAGGAACTTCTCCAATGAGAAGTTTTTATTTTATTATTATTATTATATATTTAAAAACAGTTGAAAAATATGATAATTATTCATATAATATAATTGTATAACAAATGAATATTTATATTTGTAAAGGAGTGGGGATAATGGAAAGAACTCAAATGTTGATTATTTGGTTAATTTCAATTTTGTGTTTTATTACCTTAATCATTTTGTATTACTGGTTTAGATCTATTATTAATAAACTAAAAGATGAAAATGCTGAAATTAAAATAAATTTTACTAGAATTAAAACCTTAGTTAAAGTTTTTATAGTCTTTTCGATAATTATTTTACAACTTGCCTCAGATGCTATTTACAGATATGAACAAAATAATTTCAAGATAGAAATTGGTAATACCTTGAATGAAATTGATTTTGAAATACTTTATGATGAAATGTACAAGAAATCCCACGCTGAGTCTGATTTACTTGCCAATACTTACAGTGCTTTTTATCTTGATCAAGAAGGCAATATTCTGGATTTTAATTTAAACTTCGTTGTTCCAAAACACGGTGCCCTTTATTATTATAGTAGCTATTTTGAAAAAGGAAATCTATATTTTAATTTTGAAGCAATCGTTCAACAATTTTTCAAACAAGAATATTTAAATTTGGATGTTTATTTAAAACGTTTAGAAACACTGGATTATGTAGTCTTTACTGATTATTTAAAAGATAGTGATTTTGAAGATGGCCTTAGGGTATACTTGAATTTCCAATTTAATGATGAAGCAAAAGTAAAAACAGTTGAAGATGCAAATTATGATTTCGATTTTTATGTGATTGATCAAGATAATAAGATCTTGAGAAATCAAAAATATACAGTTAAGGATCATTTTTTTACCGTCAGCATAGATAAACTTGTAGAAGAAGATGATGAATTTGGTGGAAAGGTTTTAAACGGAAAAAGATATGATTCTATTCCAAAAGCTATTATCGATGTCTTGATAGCTAAATAATATGCATTTATTTTGAAACTGAAAATTATCAAAAAACTCTTGAAAAAATAATGTTTATCGTGTATAATATATAATGTATTCAGGTAATCGAGCGGATTAATTTCCGTTAGGAAAGTCCTTGCTAGCACATGCTGAGATGCTGTAGTGTTTATGCCTAACGAATTCATAAGTTAGGACACTTGGGAAAGTGATGGCGGAGATGACCCTGTAAAATGGCGATTCTCTCTAAAGTGCCACAGTGACGAAGTTCTCGGGAAACCGAGAAGTGAAACGGGTAAACCCCATAAGCTAGAAACCCAAATAATGGTAGGGGAATCTTAAAACCGGAAATGAACGGGTTTAAGACTATCACCAATGTGGTAGAGATAAATGATTACCACTTCTTAATGAAGTACAGAACAAGGCTTATAGAATACAATCCACTTTTCGCATATGTTTACCATATGTGATTTTTTCTATCAGGTGATTTTATGTTTAATAAATGCGAATTTATAATCAGTGCTGTATCAAAAGCTCAATTTCCGAATAAAAGGAATCTTCCGGAATATGTTTTTTTAGGACGCTCTAATGTTGGAAAATCGAGTTTGATCAATGGTATAACAAAACGCAATCTCCTTGCCCATACTTCTTCAAAACCCGGAAAAACTCAGACAATCAATTTCTTTTTGATTGATGAAGCCTTTTACTTAGTAGATGTGCCGGGCTATGGTTATGCTATTCAAAGTATGGAAAAACGCCAGAACTTTGGAAAATATATCGAAGACTATCTAAAAAACAATCCGAATTTAAAACTTGCTTTCCTTTTGGTTGATACTAAAGTCGGACCAACTGCTGATGACCTTTTGATGTATGATTATCTGAAATATCTAGGTATTAAGATTAAGGTTGTCACTACAAAAGCCGATAAGGTTGGAAAAACTTTGCTTTTTCGGCATTTAAAGAAAATCCGCGAAAAAATGCAATTGGAAGAAGCAGAATTAATTATTACTTCCACCCAAACTAAAATCGGTTTGGATATCCTCAGAAAATTATTGAAATGATAAGAACTTAAGCGTCTCTCTTAAGTTCTATTTTTTTTACCCTTGTCATAATATTCTATATAGGAGGGATATTATGGAACTTAGGATTTGTTGTGATGCCTCAGTTAAGTTGGAAAAGATGACAAATGTAAATGAAATTTTTTGTGATATTGATAGTTATAAAGTAAAGGGAGATACACTTGAAGGTAATATCCGTATTCAAGGCAATTTTATCAAGGATGATATGAATATTCATTATGACTTTAACGAACTCGTCCCCTTCACAATTGTCTTCAAAGATAAAAATTTCCAAATAAACAAGATTGAAGTTCAAGAATTTGACTGTCAGGAAATTATCAATCAAGGTATTGAATGTCAATTCGATATTTTGGTGGACTATACTCCAAAAAAAATGGACGAAGTGCCAGAAGAAATTGAGGAGATTGGTGCAAAAGAAGAAATTGGTGAGATTGTAGCAGAGGAAGAAATTGAGGATATTGGAAAAGAGGAAAAAATTGTGGAGATTAAAGAAGTGGAAGAAGAGCCAATGCCTAAACCCCAAGTAGAGGAAATTCCTTTTGAGGAAGAAAGTGAATCTGTTCCTGTTATGGATTCGGAGATGGATGTTATTGCTGTCAGTGATGAAGCTATTAAAGCAGAAATTAATCAAAAATATAATGAACTCTTAAATGAGATTCTTGAGGCCAGAGCAGATGATAATTTTTTCGAACCGGAAACGGAGAAGGCAATTATGATACATAGCGATGAATCGAGGGATGATTGCCGTGGATTCCTGACCAGTATTAAAAATGATTTCAAATCCGTCAAGGTTTATTATACTAATAAGGAAGCTGATATTGAACAAATCTGCAGGAATGAGAGGGTCAGTGTCGATAAAGTTTATCGGGATAATCAGAAATCAGACTTTATCAACAAACGCCGCATTATAATAAAATGATTCGTAATGTATTCCGCGGCTTAAGAGATCTTTATCAATTAACCTTCGTCTCCTATAAACCGCTGACTTCTAAGACTTATCGTCTTAAAACCGGTGATGGCATTTATTTCTTTTCCAAACGGAGTGAATTATTTGCGAAGGAAAAATATAATTTTCTCTATAATCAAGGAATCAAAAATATACTCTACCCGATAAAAAACAGGATGGGCGAATTTATCAGTGATCATAATAAAGAAAAATACTTTGTTATGGATTTCGTAAATGATCATGATATTATCGGTGAAATAAAAGCTGTGAATTTATTGGATGAACTTACTGATCTTCACAGCAATACTTTCTTTAAAAGACAATTATCAGTAGAGTTTTCACGCCGAAAAATGGAACTTTTATTTGAATATCTACAGTATAAGTTTAACCTTTTAGAAGCCTATATCCGGACTTTAGAAACACGTGATTTTGATGAATATAGTATCCCTGTGTTAAAAAATTATCATCACCTGCTTGATGCAAAGAAAATTATGGGTCATATCCACCGTCGAATTGTTTCAGAAATCAAGGATAAGAAGAGTGTCTATTATGCCTTTGTTCATAATAATCCAAAGATTAATCATCTTCTAACTTATCGGGGTCATCGTTACCTAACCAGTATTGAAAGGGCTAAAGTAGGCATCGCCTCCCTTGATTTGGCGAAGTTTTATATTTCCGCTGAAGACATTAATATTGATTTAAAAGCCTTAGTCAATCGTTACTTTGAAAAATTTGACGATGACTTTTATATTAATTATTTTTATTTTCTGGTTCTGCTCTATTATCTCAAGGGAATTGTCATTTATGATAAAGATTATATTTCCAGCCAAAGTTTTCTCTATGCCAGCACTTCAATAAAAAAATTTATTGATTCATTCGACCTAAACAAAGATAAGACTGAGTAGTTTTATCTTTTTTCTTTTCATTCGAAAAGTCTTGGTATATAATATAAGCAAATGGTGGAAAATATGAAATATAGTGAAAGAACAATCTCATCAGAATATCTCTATCAAGGTAGGATTCTTAAATTGCGTCGGGATTTAGTGCTGCTTCAAAACGGTAAGAACGTATTTCGTGAGATTATAGAACACAAAGGTGCAGCTGCTTGTCTGGTCTTAACTCCGGAAAATAAGCTTATTTTTGTCAGACAATATCGCCATCCCTATAAAGAAGAAATTTTGGAATTTCCCGCTGGTAGATTGGAAAAAGATGAAGAACCGGAAAAGACAATCATTCGTGAATTGCAAGAAGAGGTTGGAATCAAACCTTTAAAAATTGAGAAAATCGGGAGAATCTATCCTTCGCCAGGATATACCGATGAAATCATTCATCTTTATTTTACCGAAAATTATCAAAATTTTATTTCTTCTCTTGATGAAGATGAATTTCTTGATACTCTTGAAATTCCGATTAAAGAGGCTTTTAATCTTCTTGAAGAAGGGAAGATAGTTGATTCTAAAACTATTGTTTTATTATTAAAATGTAAAGATAGATTGTTAGGGAGGTTCAAATGAATATCATTGCTCGTCATGCCGCAGGGAAGGTCTTAAAAAGGGATAATCTTCAAATTGCTAATGAAGCAAAAATTGCGAAGACACTTGACCCGCAAACAATTAATGCGACAACCGGAATGTTTTATTATGATGATTATCTTTTTCATGGTTTTAAAACTGTTGATGAAATCCTTAAGAATTTAAATGATGATTGTTTATATGCTTATTCTCCGAGTGATGGCGGAAAGGAATTTAGGGAAGCTGTTTTAAATTGGGTTTTTGAATCTTATCGAGAAGAGATTGAAAAAGAATCATTTTGCCGGGTAATAGCTACACCCGGAGGTACCGGAGCAATCTTCAGCAGTGTTTTCAATAGTTTGGATCCCGGAGAAACTCTTCTTTTTCCCAATCTTTTTTGGTCCCCTTATGTAGGAATTGCTTCAAATCTTGGTTTTGAAACCCAAAAATATCAATTCTATTTCAATGATGGTTATAATGTCGCTGGTTTTAAAAAAGCAGCGGAAACGATTATTCATAAACAGGGAAAGTTAGTCACCATCATCAATGACCCTTGTAATAATCCTACCGGCTACAATCTAACAAATGAAGAACTCCAATCAATAATTTCCTATTTGAACGAAATAAAAGTTCCTTCTGTCTTGATTTATGATATAGCTTACCTGGATTTTGCTTCCCAAAATTCACGGGAGAAATTTAAAATTCTCAGTCAAACAAATAATAATGTCCTGATTTCAATTACTTTTAGTGCTTCTAAAACCTTTTCCGTATATGGGCAACGTCTCGGTGCTCAAATCATTATGGGAAAAAGTGAAGCTGAAGTCATTGATTTTTATAATGCCGGGAATTATACGGCCCGCAATACCTGGTCCAATGCCAATAAGGGCTTGATTAATCTTCTAATCGCTATCGATAAAAATCCTGATTTTAAAAAACAATATCTAAAAGAGTTGAATGATGTAAAGGAGATTATTAAAGAAAGAGCAAATGTTTTTTTGAATGAAGCATCAAAAGTCGGCTTAAAGACTTATCCATACTCCAGCGGATTTTTTATCACGATTCCGGTTAAGGATAATGAAGCGGTTCTAAAAGCTTTAATTGAAGAAGAAAAGATTTATCTGCTACCTTGTTTTGATTCCATTAGGCTAGCGATTTGTTCAGTTCCCATTTCGGATTTAAAGGGTCTAGCCGGACGCATTAAACGAGTAATAGACAAAATAAATTAAAGCCCGAAAATAGATTTCTTTAATTTGCGACAGTAGAAACATTTGTCCGGAAATCGTTGATGTTTTATTAGT
>CALEGD010000013.1 GCA_937877075.1 uncultured Acholeplasmatales bacterium | reverse complement strand
AACAGATGGAGCGGTTGCAATCAGGTTTAAATTAAACTCTCTTTCAATTCTTTCCTGAACGATATCCATATGTAACATTCCTAAAAAACCGACCCGAAAACCAAAGCCTAAGGCTTGTGAGGTTTCCGGTTCATAGACAAGTGAAGAGTCATTTAAGATTAACTTTTCTAAAGCTTCCTTTAGTTCATTATAATCGGCATTATCTACCGGAAAGATTCCTGAATAAACCATCGGATTTAGTTTTCGATATCCAGGAAGTGGTTTTAAAGCTGGTTGCTCCGCATGAGTAATTGTATCACCGACATGAACCTTATTGATGTCTTTAATTGTAGCGGTAAGGTAGCCAACATCACCGGGGCCAAGATAATCACGGCGCACTTCATCAGGGCTAAAAACCCCCACTTCCACAACCTCAAACTTAGCATTAGTTGACATCATCCAAATTTTATCTCCACGACGAATAGAGCCGTTAATCACACGAATGGTCGGAATAATTCCTCGATATTGATCATAATAGGAATCAAAAATCAAAGCTTGTAAAGAGGCATTTATATCTCCTTCGGGAGCAGGAATCTTCTCAACAATCGCTTCGAGGATTTCCTTAATACCGATACCAGATTTTGCTGAGACGAGTAGCGCCTCATTGGCATCAAGACCAATTACATCTTCTATTTCACTTTTAGCTCGGGCAGGATCAGCATTAGGGAGGTCAATCTTATTAATAACCGGAATAATTTCTAAATTATTATCAATTGCCAAGTAAGCATTGGCCAGGGTTTGAGCTTGGACGCCTTGAGCGGCGTCAACGATTAAAATTGCGCCTTCACAAGCCGCAAGAGATCTTGATACCTCATAAGCAAAATCTACATGTCCTGGGGTGTCAATTAAATGTAAGATATATTCATTCCCATCATCAGCCAAATAGCTTGCTTCAATCGCATTCAGTTTAATGGTAATGCCTCTTTCTCTCTCGAGATCCATCGAATCGAGCACTTGTTCTTTCATATCCCTAGAATCAATTGTATTGGTCAATTCCAGTATTCTATCGGCTAATGTACTCTTCCCATGGTCAATATGAGCAATGATCGAAAAGTTTCTAATTCTCTTTTGTCGTTCTAGTAAATCTTTTTTATTCATAATATTCATCCTTTAATACTTAATTTTACACTATCCGGCAGAAAAATTCAAGTTGAACCGATTAAATTCGTACAATCTTCAGATCATAAGTATTTTTCCGCTAATTCAATATTTTATCTAAATGCATTTAAAAAATAGGAACTAATAATTTTCTAGTTCCTTAAACATTGATTTTTTTATTCAATCCATTCTTTTAATACAATTGCTTGATTATCACGAGGTCTTACTATGTAAAGCAAAGTTACGTTTTGTTTTATATTTTAACCTTTGAAACAAACTCTGAGGTATAAATACTCTCATCTAGTTTATTTTCATACCTGATTCTAGATTCAACAAACCGACTCAGCTGATGATAAAACTCTTGACGAATAAAAGTGGATGGTGATATCTCTTTATCCTAAACTTCAAGCATGGTTTCTTTGCTTATTTCTCGTGGCCAGAGTCTAGATACCCATGATCAGGATTATATTCGTTTTGTACTAAATTGATTCATTTTTATAATTTTATATAGATATCCAATATCTTTTAATAAAACAATTGTACCTATCTGAAAACAATTCGTTTTCCAAGATACCTCCACAAGCCTCAATTGTTTTTGAGGAAGCAATGTTCTCGCTCGAACATGTAACTAAGACTTTATTTACATCTATTTCCTTTAATTTTTCAAGGGCTAATAGTAATTGTAGTTTGCCATAACCTCTTCTTCTTTCTGAAGGTCTTACTGAAAAGCCGATATGGCCACCGACTTGATAAAGAAAAGGACTTAAATAATGGCGAACATTTACCATGCCAAGAACTCGCCTTTTCTCATCATCAACTAATAAATATTGTCTTCCTTCTACAAACCCACTACTTGGATCAAGTTTATTTCGATCGGCATAGGAATGTAAATGTTCTAACCATTCTTCAAAACCAGAATATCTATCAAGGCCACCACAACCATTTAGTTCTTCATCACAGGAGGCTATCATTTCTTTCTTATATTCAAAAATTTCATTTTCAAGTTCCTTAATCGGTTCAATTAATTTAATCATGCATCTTCCTCATATTAATTAGTTTTTCTAAAACTATCGTTTCTCTTTTTATCCAACTTGCCCTTTTTCCTATCTTCTTAATTAATTCCTGATTATTTCTATACGCTTCATTAATATCCACTAAAACAAATTGATAACCAAGTTCATTTTCTTCATCGGAATAACTGGGGCAAGTTTTACTCTTAGGATCTTCTTCACAAAAATAATAATATGAATAGGCTTCAAATAGTTCTTTATCATCATATATCGACTTTCGTTTTTCCTGTATGAAACCAAATTCCTCCACTGATTCCAAGATTACCTTCAAACCGGTTTCTTCTTTTACTTCTCTAATTAAAGTATCAAGATGATCTTCACCTAATTCCTGTCCGCCTCCGGGAAACTTGTAATCACCATATTCTTGGGATTTAATCATTGCAAGTTTATCCTTAATAAAAATAATTCCTCGAACGGCAATCCGAACAGTATGAGTTGTATAATCCTGATAGTTTTGATCATCGATTACATAGATGTTATCCATAATTCACCTTTTTAATAGATTATATCATATTTTACTAAAAAATCATAAACTAATCTATGCAAATATTGAAAAAACATATTCTTGGTGAATATGTCATTTAGAGTAAAATCAGATAATTTCAAGTAAGGAAATTTTATGAAAAGAACAAATTTCTCTTAATTTTTCATTTACCTTATTGGAAATTATCGCCAGAACCTTTAGGGTAATAATTATTTCTTCAAAAAAACTACTCAATTCTTTTATAATCCCATCATCATTGATATCAACATCCAATAATAGAACAGTATATTCTTCATCTTTTAGATGTTTGATCTCACAAATATCTTTTAAAACGACAAAATGTTTGTTATTATAAAGATTTAACTCTTTATCATGATTTATAATTAAAATCATCTTTCCACCCCATTTTCAAATTATGATGTTTTCTCAAAAGAAGTTACATAATACAACTTTAAAAAGAAGAGTTTAAATGATATAATGATTTAGGTGAAAGTAATGAAAGTAAAATATCCTTATCCAATGGCAGAGGAAAAGAAAATATTAAGATACCAAAGTCACGGTATGCTCTTTGAAAAAGCTTTAAATATTACCAATGAATATTACAGAATTCACAATAAAGCATTCATCTATAAAAAACCAACACCGGTTCAAATTGTTAGGGTTGATTATCCGGCCCGTAGTAAGGCGAGGATTTCCGAAGCATATTACCGTACTCCCTCAACAACCGATTATAACGGCATCTATCGGGGGAAATATATTGATTTTGAAGCCAAAGAAACCCATAATCTTCGTTTTGCTTTTAAACATATCTTTCCTCATCAAATTGAACATCTGACCAATATTTCTAACCATGGTGGCATTGGCTTCGTCATTATCTATTTTAAAAAGGTTGAAGAAATATATTTAATCGACATTGCCCTCTTCAACAAACTTCTCCAAGAAGGAGAAAAAGGAGGACCTAAAAGTATCTCTCTTGAAAAAGCAAGGAAATTAGGAGTAAATGTAAAACAGGGGTATACGCCCCCGATTGATTATCTTAAAGCAGTTGATAAACAATATTTTTCAGTTTGATCCATTTTATGAAAGTTTAGAAAAAATGAAATACTCATATTCCATCCTGAAAACAAAACATCTATAGCAATCGTATACAGACTCGTGATGAGAGGTTGGAGAAATCATAAAATATTATTACATTATTTAAATGGTGGAGGTAAATAATGAGAACAAGGTCACAAGTCGATTTCTGGATTAGTCTAATTATCTGGTTAACGGTACTGATAATTGCTATTAGTATGCTTATTGTTCCAAAGCAGCTATTAATATATAGTATAGTCATTGGTTTAATCTGCATCATTTTTCTATTGTGGATATATTTCGGAACATATTATGAATTTAAAAAGGATTATTTGTATTGTAAGAGCGGGCCTTTTTTCGAAAGAATTTATTATAATAAAATTAAATCAATAAAACTATCTAATAATATGCTTGCTTCAATGGCGCTTTCGGCTAAACGAATCGAAATTAAACAACATAGTAAAAACTACTTTACCGGAACAACATTAATATCACCGAAGAATCGGGAAATATTTATGAATGAATTAATTAGTAGATGTAAATTTTTGGATTAAACCAATAATAGAAATAAAATTAATTTTCTTTTAATACTAATGTATCTATCTTTGGCCTTTAATTTATGAGTATATTGTAATATCTTTTCTCTTTTCAGTTTACATCGAATCCATTAGTTTTATCAGATTTTAAATTCAAGTAAATCCTATTCTATCAAAGGTCTTAATATCATACGTTTTGTTTCAATCAATAAGTTTAGACTTCATATTGGAAATTTAAAATAGTTTAAGATTTGCGATATAAAAACAAGGAGGCAAATGCGTCCTTGTTTTTATATCTAGTATGTACTAAAAGCTTCTCTGGGAACATTTAAGGAGAACAATACATCTATTAAAAGATAATCGTCTCAGAGAAAGGTTTTTTATTATATTAATGATCAAATTCTCTAAAGAATACATTTTTGGAAGCTAAAGCGACAAGAATTGATAAGGCGGTCGAAGCTGCCATATAAGGAAGATTATAAAAGATAAATGAATAATAATATATTTCAGAAGGTGTTTCATATCCTAGACTGATGGCATAGTCTCCAAAGATTAGTACACCACTGATTGAATGTGACAGATATTTTAAGAAACCGGCAAAGGCAATTGCCAGAACTAAAAAAAGCGTATTTTCTCTTTTATTCTTGAAAATTCCTGCTATTCCTAAAACACCACAAGCTATAATATAATCAAGGAAGAATGAACCCCAATGGAAAACAAATGTGCCTTGACCCAAGGCTATATCACTGACTAAATTTAAAACCCCGAGTATTAATCCACCGATAATTCCGTACTTTGTTCCACGTCTTAGGGCAAGGATCACAATCGGAAGCATTGAAAGACTCAAACTTCCGCCTTGGGGCATCTTTAAAATCGGCACGAAAGTGCTAATAAGTTGTAATACGACGGCTAATGCGGAAAGAACAGCCGTTTCTGTAATCTTAAGAACCTCTTTATTTTTCATATTACCTCCTAAAAATAAAAAAATCTTTAGGAATGCTAAAGAAAGAATTAAAATTTCCTACGCTAGCATTACCTAGATCAGGTTCAAGGGTCGTTACCATATGGTAACCTCTCAGCCGAAGCTCCCCTTTAAAATATACAATTTATTATATAACTATTTTTACCTTTATGCAAGCAATTTAATCTTCAAGATTCCAATCAATCGGTTTTATTTCGTTTGATTTCAAAAAATCATTACATTTAGAAAAGTACTTCTTCCCAAAAAAACCGGACCAGGCTGATAGTGGTGAGGGATGAGTTCCTTCAAGAATTAGATGAATCGGATTAGTTATTATTTTTTTGCTTTTTTTCGCATCATTTCCCCAAAGAATAAAGACAACCGGTGTTGTTTTTTCATTTACCAGCTCAATAATTCTATTTGTAAAGACTTCCCAACCGCGACCGCGATGGCTTCCGGTATTTTTAGCCCGAACAGTCATAATCGCATTTAGTAACAAAACTCCCGCTTTGGCCCATTTAGTCAGATTACCGTTTTTAGGAATTTGATAACCCAAATCAGAATTTAGTTCTTTAAAGATATTTCTTAACGAGGGCGGTAGGCTAACTCCATCTTTTACCGAAAAACAAAGACCATGGGCTTGGTTTGGATTCGGATAAGGATCTTGCCCTAAAACCACCGCTTTTATATTCTGATAATCGGTATAACGTAAAGCATTAAAAATGTTTCCCGCTGTTGGAAAAACAATTTGTTCACTGTATTCTTTTTTTAGGAAAGTTTTTAAAGACTGAAAATAATCTTTTTCAAATTCATCTTTTAATAATATATCCCAATTATTTCCGATATTCAAATTACATCACCAAGGATATTATAACATAAAATAAAATAAACTTAAATTGTATTTTAAGAAGCAAATCAGTGGACTTAATATAACCTGGTGGTATAATGAAATCAAGAAAGTAACCCTTTCACAAATTTAATAGATTTGAATATATATAAAATTAGGAGGAAATATGAAAGAAACTTATCCCTTTAAATTACAACCCTTGCCTTATGATTATGATGCTTTAGAACCGTTCATTGATAAAGAAACAATGCATTTTCATCATGACAAACATCATCAGGCTTATGTCAACAACCTTAATAGTGCCCTTATCCGGAACTACATAGCAAAACTTTGGTGGAATTACTCCAAAACCTTGATCAGCTTCCGGATGCAGTCCGTACAAAAGTCCGTAATAACGGCGGCGGTGTATTAAATCACAACCTCTTCTTCGCCGGAATGACACCAGAAAAGAAAAAGCCGTTTGGAAAATTACTTGAAGCAATAGAACGTACCTATGGATCCTTTGAAAACTTCAAAGCTACTTTCTCAAAAGCAGCTATGGAGAGATTTGGTTCCGGTTGGGCTTGGTTAGTGAGCGATGAAAATGGTGATCTAAAAATCATTTCCACACCAAACCAAGATGTACCTCTGCAATTAACGGTTAAACCGGTCTTAGAAATTGATGTTTGGGAACATGCTTATTACCTGAAATATCAAAATCGCCGAGCCGAGTATATTGAAAATTGGTTTAACTTAATCGATTGGGAAAAAGCTGAAAATATTTATCTTAATCCCTTTAAATAATGCATTAAATCCTTAAATTAATAAACATTTTGTCTTACTCCAAGGAAAAGCCATTTCAACCAGTAATGGCTTTTTCGCATTTTTAATTAAAATCACCGCTTTATAGCGGTGATTCTTCTTGATCTTGTAAATACTTTTGATACCAGTAATCAACAAACTGACGATTAAACGGATCCCTTTTATCTTTAATAAAGTTTAAAAGGATTTCCAGATTATATTTAATAATCTCCGTTAATTCTTTTGAATAATGTAAGTCTTTGATATTGAAATTATATTCGTCGCGATCCAAGAGCAAGACCTCGCCGTCTGGAAAGAGTTTTACATCTAAATCATAATCAATGTATTTGATACCTTCCCGATCAAAAACATAGGGCGAGCTGAGGTTACAATAATAATAAATATCATTTCCGCGAATCATGCAAATTACATTAAACCAGTAATCTTTAAAAAAATAACAAATTGCAGGTTCACGAGTTTTCCAACGACGCCCATCTCCATCAATAACATCGACTCGGTTGTTTAATAAAATCATGTGTTCGTCAGTTTTTGAAAGCATGTTTACGTTCTTCCACACGCGATGTAATTCACCGTCATGTTTATAACTAATGATATCGATTTTCTCCATGTTTCACACTCTTTCTAAAATAATTATAGCAAAATTAAGGAGAATTGTAAAAGAATATTTAAAAAAAGTAAAAATAAAACAGGGTAAACCATAATTTACCCTGTTTTTCTTATTTATGACTGTCTAACCAAGACTGAAGACGCGGTTTCGGTGAAAAACCTACTACACGATCTACTTCTTTTCCATCCTTGAATAGAATCAAAGTTGGAATGCTGCGAACATTATAACGAAGGGCTAGATTATTTTCCTCGTCAACATTGACTTTTCTAAACCCTAAATCATGGTTTTCATTTGCTAATTCATCAACAATCGGGCTCACCATTTTACAAGGTCCACACCAATCGGCATAAAAATCTACCAGAATTAATCCGGCATTTTCGTTTTTAAATTCTTGTTCGGTAATCTTTTTGACCATTTTTCCTCCTAATTATTTTTTAAGCTTACGACAGTAATTCCTTGACCGCCTTCATTCGCACCGCCAAAACGGTAGGACTCTACATATTCACAGTTTTTAAGATAATCCAAGACCATTTCTCTGATGACGCCGGTTCCGAAACCGTGAATAATTTGTATTTGCTTTAAGGATCCATAGATGGCATCATCAATGAATTTTTCAAGTTTAACCCTGGCTTCTTCGTAACGCTGGCCACGTAAATCCAAGGTCATGGAAATGTTTTTCTTAACTGTCAGAACCTTTTTTAAGCGCGGTTGGACATTTTTAGGTTCACGGCGCTCCGCATGACGCAGTTGCTTTTTATCAACCGTTACTGTCGCATTACCAATTTGAACATCAAATTTATTATTTTTCTTTTCATTAATGATTATACCATATGCCCCAAAACTTTCAACATAAACGCTTTCTTTTATTTCAAAATTACTTTCTTCCGGAAGCATTTCAGTTTCTAGATGCGATTCAGCTTTTAAAGTCTTAAGTTCATGTTTTACTTCCGCTATCTCGTGGCCTTTAACGGCTCTAGAACTCATTTCTTCAAGTTCTACTAAAAGACGGTTAATTTTCTTTTCCGCTTTTTTAATTAAATTTCGTCCTTCAACTTCCGCCGCTTCTAAGATCTCCTTTTTCTTCAAATGAAGTTCATGTTTTTCTAAGTCAAGTTCAGATAATCGCTCTGATAGTTTAGCTTCCTTAGAGCGAACCTGATTTTGAAGTTTTTCTACTTCATGGGATTGATTAATCAGTTTTTCTAAAACTTTACTTAAATCATCATTTCTTTGATAGGCGTATTTTTCGGCTCGATCAATTATATTAGGTTGTAAGCCCAGCATGCGTGAAATTTTTAAAGCATTACTTTGACCGGGAATTCCCAGTAAAAGTTTGAATGTTGGTTTTAAGGTATTCAAATCGAATTCAACGCTGGCATTAATAATTTTATCTGATTGATAAGCATGAAGTTTTAATTCGGAATAATGTGAGGTCGCAATAACTAAACATTCTTTGGATATCAGATAATCAAAGATGGCGATTGCTAGGGCCGACCCTTCAGCGGGATCGGTTCCCGATCCTAATTCATCAAGCAAAACCAAAGAATGATCATTGACTTGATTGATAATCTCGATGACATTTTTTAAATGAGCGGAAAAAGTAGAAAGATTTTGATCAATGCTTTGTTCATCGCCGATATCAACCAATACTTTATCAAAAATCATAACTTGACTTTCCTCATCACAAGGAACAAGGAGACCAAACTTTACCATCACGGCGATTAAACCAATTGTTTTAAGAAGCACGGTCTTTCCACCGGTATTAGGGCCGGTGATAATAATCCCTTGATAATCTTTCCCAATAATGAGGTTATTAGAAACAACCTTGTCTAATTTTAAAAGTGGGTGCCGACAATTATATAGTTCAAGTATCCCGGTATTATTAATTTTTGGTTTCTTTGCTCCGATTTCTAAAGCATATTCCGCCTTTGCAAAGACAATATCGAGATGGACAATAGTCTCGTAATCTGCAAGTAATGCATCGCTATTTTCCGAAATATCTTGGGAGATTTCTCTTAAAATGTTAAAAATCTCTCGCTTCTCATCTTCTCTTAACTGATTAAGATGGTTATTTAATTGATTGACTGCTTGAGGTTCAATAAAAACAGTTTCTCCGGAAGCACTTTGATCATGAACAATTCCTAAAACTGTATGTTTTTGGTCCGAACGTACCGGAATTACATAACGGTCATTTCGAATTGAAACTAAATTAGAAGTCAATTTTGAACTTTGTTTACTCAAAATTTCTTGAAGTTTACTGCGGATTTGTTTTTCGGTATCACGGATACCCTTCCGAATCTGTTTTAAATTATGTGAGGCTTCATCCTTGATTTCTCCATCTGGAGTTATAATCTCCTTAATTCTTCGATTTAATTCCAAAGGATAGAATAAGTTTTCGACATGAGTTGTATAATAGAGGGGAGAGATTTCATGTTCTTGTAAAGATTTCAAATAAAGAATATTAGCTTTGATGGTATCAAGAAATTTCATCATTTCCAGTAAATCTTCAAGAGCAATAATGCCTCCCTTTTTCACCAATTCCAAACTGTAATTGATATCAGAAGAAAAGTAAATCGGAAATCGATGCATTCTTTGAAGGAGAATTGTTGCCTCATCGACTTCGTTTAAGGCAGATCTAATAAGATCCAAATCATTCATCAACAAACTTTCTCCAAGCTTATTTGCACTCGCATCAAGGACGGTTTTAATTTGGATTTTTTCCAGTATTAAATTAAATTCAAGTGTTTTCAGAGATTTTTCCATATTTTTAGACTTTCTTTTTTTGCTATTTTATGATATAATATATGTGAGGAAGTAATATGAGTTATAGAATTAATTTAAATGACAAACAGATGACTGAAATAGTCAACAAATATCAGGATTATAGAATAGCGCACACCAATAATTATACACTTTTTCGAGCAAAATACAAGATGGCTACGTTGACAATCTTCAAAACCTTAACAATGATTGTACAAGGTGGGGGTGCAAAAGAAATGTATAATGATATCTGCGGACTCCTGGGACTTGATGCTACTTGCGAGGCAGAGGCAATTAACAAAACCACCGAACTCAATTTGTCGGTGATTGGCACCGATGAAGTCGGAACCGGTGATTTTTTTGGCCCTGTTGTTGTTGCCGGAGCATTTGTTCCGGAGAATAAGATTCCGGCCTTAATACGTTTGGGAATCAAGGATTCCAAGCAAGTGAATGACGAAAAAATCCGCATTCTGGCACCGAAATTAATGAAGGAACTTCAACACAGTATTCTTGTTCTCGATAATGTTAAGTATAATTATCTTACAAGAATTCGCCATTATAATATGAATAAGATAAAGGCCTTGTTACACAATAATGTCGTATATAATCTTATGAGCACCGTAAAAAATTATGATCGTATTGTAATTGATGCCTTCACTACTAAAGATAAATACTTTGAATATCTTAAAGGCGAAAAGATTAAAATAGCGAATGTAGAGTTGGTGGAAAAAGGAGAAAGCAAATTCTTGGCGGTTGCCGCCGCCAGCATTATCGCCCGTTATGCATTTATTTGCGAGTTTGAAAAGCTCTCGCAAAAGGTTGGTCTTGATCTACCGAAAGGTGCCGGCAATAAGGTTGACCTTGCCATCAGCAAAATCCTGAAATCACAATCTGAACGCTATTTCGATATCATCTCGAAAACAAATTTCAAAAACTTTGAAAGAGTTAAACGAAAAGACAGCAATTAAGCTGTCTTTTATTTGTTTCTCGCTTGTTCCAGATATTCTTTAAAATAATCAGGAAGCGGAGTACTCCACTCCATATTTTCCCCGGTTCGGGGATGAATAAAGCCCAGTGTTATCGCATGTAGATATTGTCCGAAAGGAGAAATATCCTTCTTTAGACCATATTGAGGGTCGCCGACAATCGGATAACCGATATATTTCATATGGACCCGAATCTGATGGGTTCTGCCGGTTTCTAAAGAAAGTTCCAGATAAGTTTGATTCTTAAAACGTTCCAGAACCAAAAAATTTGTAATTGCATTCTTCCCCCCATCAACAATATCCATCAACTTGCGGTTTTTTGGATCGCGTCCGATTGGAGCTTCAATCCGACCAACATTATGGTCAATAATACCATGAACAATGGCATGGTATTTTCTTGTGACCGATTTATTGATAAATTGTTTACTTAAAGCCCGATGAGTAAAATCATTCTTACAGGCAACAAGCAAACCCGAGGTGTCTTTATCTATCCGATGGACAATCCCCGGTCTTAGGGTACCATTGATTCCAGATAAATCCTGACAATGATGAAGAAGAGCATTTACTAGTGTTCCTTGATAATTTCCTGCAGCAGGATGAACCACCATCCCGACAGGTTTATTAATGACGATTAAATCTGAATCTTCATAATAGATATCGAGTGGAATTTTTTCAGCTTTGATTTCGGTCAAAGTAGGTTCCGGGATATTAACTTGTATTAAGTCATCGGTTTTGATTAAATAACTAGCTTTTACAGCCTTTCCGTTTACACGAATCTGTCCTTCGCTAATCAAAAGCTGAACTTGGGCTCTGGTCATATTTTCAATCTCACCCGCAAGATATTTATCTAAGCGGATGTTTTGATCGTTTTTAATAAGGAATTCTAACCCCATCTTTTACCCGTTTCTCCAAAAATAATATCGAAAGAAAGGAAAATCACACCGACAGTCAGACACATATCCGCAAAATTAAAACTCGGAAAAGAGATAAAATCAAAAGTAATAAAATCTCTGACATATCCTAGTACAACCCGGTCAATAAAATTTCCCAGAGTGCCGGTTAGAATCAAAACAAAGGAAGCGCTAAAGATTGGATTTTCTTTAAAATCAAAATCTTTCGCTAACCAGGCAAAGAAACCTAGAGCAAAGATCGTGATTGTGATTAAAAACCAAAGTTTTCCTGAAAACATTCCCCAAGCACTGCCGTCATTTTTTACTAAAGTGAAGCGGAAAAGGCCGGGAATACATTTATAATTTTTATTTAATTCAAAGTTTCGGAAAGAAAGAAATTTTGTTATTTGGTCGATAATAATACCAAAAATAATCAATCCGATTCCGATCAGGATTTGTTTAGTTTTCATCAAAAGCCTCCTATTTGATATGCAAAGAAAATAATTAATATTAGACTAATTACAGCAATAATTGGATTTAAACATTGATAATAAAAAACATGCTTCTCTTCCAAGGCTTGTAAACCGGGATTATTTCTTTCTAAAGATTTGGAAAATCTAATCGTAAGATAGTTAAGAATTCCGTTAAATAGCATGATCCCAACCCAGATGAAGAAAAGGCAAATAAATAAGATAGATCGATGATAACCATAAATGAAGATTGTCTGAATCAAGATTAATGCCAGCGGAAGAATTATTAAAACACTACCGAGCAAGGCTAAAATTGTTCCGAGGATATTAGTTTTGGAGCTGATTTTGAGATTATAAAAGTCCAGTTGCGTTTGTTTAGCTTTTTTCCAATTAATCTTCATTTAAGGCCTCCAAGAGAGTGATCATTTCCTGAAAATTTTTTGCTTGGATTAACTTAAAATTAGGTTTAAATAAATCCTTCATCTGGATATATGTTGCATAAGCTTCGTCATAATTTTCTTTTCCAACGATAAAGATATCGGCTCCATACATCGAGGCAGTAGCAATCTTTTGGGCGGTACCACCGATTTCGCCAATACTTCCGTCTAAATTTATAGTACCGATGATTACTTTACCCTTAGTCAGATCTCCTTCAGTCAAGGCATTATAGACGGCCAGAGCCATCATAGCTCCGCCGGAGGAACCAATCGAAGAAAGATTCGGGTTTATTATATAAGCAGGTTTGGTGAGATTTTTATCAATCTCAATCTTTTCGTGAAGTTCCACACCGAGTTTATAACCTTGTTCTTCCAGAAAAACCATTTTTGAAGAAATTTCTACTTCTTCTTTTTCTCTGATAACTATCATTGGGAATTCTCCTTCCGTTAATGAAGAAAGAATAGTCCTGAATTCATCAATATTTTTAAAGCTTTGTCCGTTAATGCTTTTAATAAGGTCACCGGGAAGAAGATTAGACTCCGAATGTTTCATTACCGCCATTACCAGTAACCCTTGAAATTTATATTCAATATGAATCGAAGAATCCTTTAGTGATGCGGCTTCATAGGCTACTATCAAAGCATCTATGATGCTATAGTCTTTCTGAAGTACACCGCGCACAACATCTTCCTCTTCGGAAAGCATTGTTTTCGGATCATAATCAGAAATTTTAACTCGCGGTGATAATTTCGAAATCAAATATTGAAAATAAGAAATCCTTTTATGATTATAAATACCGACCGTATTAATGTTTCCGGCCAGATTTTCTTCTTGTATTTTAATTACCCAATAATCTTTTGGATCGGCGGTTGTAGAAACGGTCGAAGTAATCGCTCCGGGAGTAGTAACCTGATAATTTACTTTTATTAAAACAGAAATTAAAACAAGCATATAGATCAGTAAAAAGATTGATAGTAAGAATTTCTTTTTATAACTTGCTTTTTTAAAACTCTGAAATAGATCACGAAAAACATCCTTCATTATTCATCCTCAATTCTAATCCGAAATGGATCAATTTTTCGACAAGAAACTTTGCTTGTATCAAGCATTCTTTTAGCGGCTTGATCAGAAAGGGTGTTTTGATACTTATCGGAAAGATAAACTATCTCCTTAATTCCGCTTTGAATAATCAGTTTAACACATTCATGACAAGGAAAAAGGGTAACATATAGTACGCAACCGGAAAGCTCGGTATTGGAGTTTAAGATCGCATTCGGTTCCGCATGGACAATATAAGGATATTTTGTTTCTAAGAATTCCCCTTCATTATCCCAGGGAAAAGAATCATCCTGACAGCCATAGGGAAGTCCGTTATAACCGATGCCGACAATCCGATTTTTTTGATTGACGATGCAAGCTCCGACTTGGGTATGTGGGTCTTTACTCCGCATAGCGGAAAGAAGGGCCACTCCCATAAAATAACGGTCCCAACTCAGATAATCAGTCCGTTTTTTTACTGCCATCTTGATCCTCACATGATTCCAAATATTCTTTTAATTCTTCCTTTCGTTTTTCTACATCACTGATTTTAATAACACAAGTTTGTGAAGGGCAAAATTGACATTTTTCGGGAAGCTTCACATCCTTCGGTGCTTTTGTTTTCCAGTTCAGTATCACCGATAAAAGAAATATAAGAACAACAGCAATGACAATTATTGCTTGTATGACAAATTTATTTAGTATCAAAATTTACCTCCGGTAATAATTTGTTTTATAATATAATCAGCTAGCATTAGACCGGCAGTGGCGGTAACAGGCATATAGGAACCTAAGGCCGGAATATCAGCCGGGGCTTCGGTGGAAGAGGAAACTATGATTTTATCAGAGATTTTTTCTTCCCGTAATTTCCGACGTAAAATCTTAGCCAGAGGATCATAGGTAGTCTTTTGAATTTCCATAATGGCAAGTTTTGTCGGGTCTGTTTTTTTTCCGGCTCCCATTGAGGAAATAAAGTTAATCTTGTTTTCCAAGCATTGTTTGATTAACAGGAATTTATCCGCTATAGAATCAATTGCATCAATTAAAAAATCAAATTCATAATCGAATAATTTACTATTTGCATCAAATTTTTCATCTAAAACGGTTATTATGGCCTGCGGATTAACCTTTTTGATTTCTTCTGCCATAACTTCAACCTTCTTACAATTGATTGTTTGATAATTTGCAATTAATTGCCGGTTGATATTACTTTCCTGAACAAGATCATAATCTTGAATAATTAGATTACCGACACCCGAGCGTGCCAAGGTAAGGGCGGCAATACCGCCGACACCGCCGAGACCGATAACGGCGACTTTTGCTTTACTTAATTTTTCTATATTTTCTTCTCCGAAAAGGTATTCAAGTCTTTCCAGATTTTTCATTTTTTAATTTCCAATTTCAATTCCTTCAATTGGTCAAGAGTAACCTGACTCGGAGCTTCACTCATCGGGTCCATCGCACTTGCACTCTTCGGAAAAGCGATAACTTCACGTAGAGAACTTGCACCGCAAAGAATCATGACCAGGCGGTCAAGACCCAAAGCAATACCGCCATGAGGAGGTGTTCCATATTTTAAAGCCTCAACAAAGAAACCAAACTTCTCCTTAACTTCTTCATCGGATAAACCTATTGCCTTAAACATCGCTTTTTGAACATCTTGGTTATGAATCCGAATCGATCCACTTCCAAGTTCATATCCGTTTAAGACTATATCATAACATTTGGAATGGCATTTTTCGGGTTCGGTCAAAAGCTTTGAACAGTCAGCATCTTTAGGGGCGGTAAAAGGATGATGAGCGGCAACATAACGATTACTTTCTTCATCAAAATCAAAGGACGGCCAATTATTTACCCAAAGATAATCAAAGCGATTTTTATCGATTAAATTTAGATCCCTGCCCAGTAGATTTCGCAGGTTTCCAAGTGATGTATTTGCGATTTTTTCTTCATCAGCAACGATTAAAATTAAATCATCGTTTTCAAGTTCAAGTTTTTCAACTAAGGCATTTTCAATTTCCGGAGTTAAAAACTTAGAAATGGATCCACTAAAACCATCTTCATATTTTAACCAAGCTAAACCTTTGGCTTTATATTTCTTTACTTCGTTGGTTAGGCGATCAATTTCTTTACGAGAATAAATCCCCGCTCCGCCTTTCACTTTTATTCCTTTTATTAAACCATTATCACTTAAGACATTCTGAAAGACAGTAAAATTAATCTCTGAAAAGACATCATTAAGATTAATTAACTCTAAACCAAATCGAGTATCCGGTTTATCGGTACCAAAACGATCCATCGATTCTTCAAAGCTAATTCTTGGAAAAGGAGTTTTAACTTCAACCCCTTTTACATCCTTCATAATCTTAACAATCATACCTTCAATTAACTCATAAATATCTTCTTCATCAACAAAACTCATTTCGACGTCGATTTGAGTAAATTCCATTTGGCGGTCGGCTCTTAAATCTTCATCCCTAAAGCATTTCACAATCTGATAATACCGTTCAAATCCGGAAATCATCAGTAATTGTTTATAAAGTTGAGGAGATTGAGGGAGGGCATAAAATTTTCCGGGATGAACTCGGGAAGGAACCAGGTAATCACGGGCACCTTCGGGAGTAGATTTACCGAAAACCGGTGTTTCAATTTCCACAAAATCTCTGGCATCGAAATAATTTCGAACCGCTTTAGTAATATTATGTCTTAAAAATAAGTTATTTTGGAGAACCGGACGTCTTAAATCCAAATAACGATATTTCATTCGTAAATCTTCTAAAGCATCGGTTACATCCGCAATTATCATCGGCGGGTTTTCAGCTTCACTTAATATCTTTACTTCTTGAACATCAAGCTCAATATCTCCGGTTGGGAGATTTTTATTTTTGCTTTCTCTTTCAAGAACCTTGCCACTTACTTTTAATACATATTCGTTCTTTACATTTTCTAAGACAGAATACAAGGGATTTTCGGGTTTACAGACAATTTGAGTAATACCATAACGGTCACGTAAATCAATAAATATAATGCCGCCAAGGTTTCTTCTTTTTGAAACCCAACCGACTAAAGAAACTTCTTTTCCAACATCAGTATATCTTAACTCGCCATTATTATGAGTTCTCATTTTATCTTCTCCTTTAAATATTCAAGAATTCGGTCCTCAGATACTGTTTCTTGTTCCTTTGTGGAATTATTTTTTACGGTTAGAACTTTATTTTTTCTTTCTTCTTCGCCGATAATAATAATAAACTTTGCTTGCATTTGATCTGCAAGCCTAAAC
Source organism: uncultured Acholeplasmatales bacterium (assembly GCA_937877075.1). Taxonomy (GTDB): domain Bacteria; phylum Bacillota_I; class Bacilli_A; order ML615J-28; family CAG-698; genus DTU067. The sequence continues at coordinate 1,732 of CALEGD010000013.1, read as the reverse complement.
TGCGGTTTCAAATTCTGACTGAGATAATCAAGTTCAGATAAATAACCAGCTCTTCTTAGCATTATTGCCAAAAGGAGGGTCTTCTTCTTTGATTCGGGGTCAAGCCCGATTAAAACCACATCGGCTTTATCTTCTAATTTCGGAAAAAGATTTTGTTGGTCCATTATCATCAGAATCCTCTCAACTCCGAAAGCATAACCGATACCAGGAATATCCGGTCCTTGAAAAGAACGGACTAAATCGGAGTATTTTCCGCCGGCACAAATTGCCAGTCCTCCAAGCTCGTCCTTGCTTTCTAGGATATATTCAAAAACAGTGTCGGTATAATAATCCAGTCCTCTAACCAAATTTTGATCGATTTCATATTTTAACTTAAAATCATCAAGAATCTTAAGCACTTCTTTAAAATAGTCTTTAGATTCTTTTGAAAGCGAAGATTCTATTTTAGGTGCTTTTTGAATTATGGGATTATCCTTATCAACCTTGCAATCAAGAATCCTGAGAGGATTATTCTCTAATCGGCGCTGACAATCAAGACAAAGATGATCAATATTCTTCCCGAAATATCCTTTTAGGAGCTTTTCATAATTATTTCGAGATGCAAAGTCTCCGATCGAATTAATCTTTAGTTTTATATTTTCTATTCCTAAAGCTTTAAATATTTCAGAAGCGGAAATAATAACATCAGCATCAAGTAAAGGCGATGAAGTTCCGAAGGCTTCAATTCCAAATTGGTTGAACTGACGAAAACGACCAGCTTGCGGTCTTTCATAACGGAACATTGGTCCAAAATAATAAAATTTCTTAAGGTTGCCGGAGGCATAAAGTTTATTTTCCAGATAACTTCTCACCACCGCGGCAGTTCCTTCCGGTCTTAAGGTAATGCTGCGATTTCCTTTATCTAAAAATGTATACATTTCTTTGGAAACAATATCTGATTCCTCGCCGGAACTGCGAACAAAAACATCGGTATTTTCAAAAATAGGAGTAATCATTTCCTCATAACCGTATTTACTAATAACGGTTCTGATTTTAGTTTCTAAAAAATGCAGTTTTTTAGCCTCAATTCCAAATAAATCTTGAGTGCCTTTTACTTTTTGATACATGTCTACCTCCTAAAAAAATAAAGTCCCTAAAAGGAATCTCCTAAGGACGAAATTATCCGTGTATCTTATTTCTTTAACGCAAGAAAATACGTCCAGTAAGAATTTCATAATCAGAGCAATGATAAGTTTGATTACGAAATTATATATATTATTATAAAATAACTTCCTATTAAAGTCAAACATTATTATTTCAAAGATAGTGGCATAAAATATAGTTTAAAACGTTCAAACGGATACATAATAATAAAAAGGTGATAATATGGGTTTATTTAAGAAAGAAAAGAAAAACAAGGAAAAAGAAATAAAAATAAAAAATGAAACTACACAATTCCCTACCTCAAATGAGGATTATTTACAAAAACCTTTATTTGAAACTGTCAAGGAAAATTTAGATTATATTAAAAGCTACCAAGGAGATTCCTGGGATTTTGTAATTACTGAATTTACTCTCGAGAATAATTATCAGGAAATTGATGTCGGCTTGGCTTATTATGCCGGGATGGTTGATCAACGCCTCTTAAATAAAACCGTAATTGACGCGTTAAATCGAAACTTTTATAAAGCAAAAAAAGCATTCAACATAGGTGAAGAGCGTTTTAAATTTTTTAAAACTAAAGTTTTAACCG
>CALEGD010000012.1 GCA_937877075.1 uncultured Acholeplasmatales bacterium | reverse complement strand
TTGTTCATCTTGCCTGATATCAATAATTTTTTCTGTTTCTTCAATTCCATAATCCCGAATTAATAATTCGATAAGCCAGAGCGGATAAGAATACTTGATACTTAAGCGCATTTTTATTTCCAATTCATCCAAACTTCTACTGCCGTTTCTTTGGAGATTCCTCAATACCGCATTTACAAAGGAACCGATGGCTGGATTTTTCTTCTTTGCAATCAGAACCGCTTCATTAATCGTAGCATAATCAGGGACTGATAAGAAAAGAAGCTGATATATTGATAGCCTTAAAAGGTTTAAAACCCAAGGTTTCTGTTTTTTTCTTAAATATGGTTCTAATTGATAATCTAAATAGATTAAATTATCAAGTGTGCCATAAACCAATTTTGTATAAAAAGAAGTATCTTCAGAAGAAAGATCATTATTTCTTAAAATATCATTTACAACTATATTGGCATAGGCTTTTTCACCAATGATTTTGTTTAAGGCATCAAGTGCTAAGATTCTAGTATTCATTTCTTCACTTCCGTTAGTTTATTCAAAAAAATCTCCAATTCCTTATTTTTAAGATAATATTCACCGATATTACCATGTTTATAGTCATCGAGGCTATGAAAGTCACTACCTGCAGTAACAAATATTCCGTATTCGCGCGCCAAACGACGTAACTTTTTTGTATCTTCAATATTATTCGCCGGATAGATAGCTTCAATACCATCAACACCGAATTCAATAATTTCCCGCACCGGTGATTTGTTAATCAAAACTGGATGAGCAAGAACAGCCAGCCCCCCATGTTCATGAATCAATTTAATTCCGAATTTAGGATTTGCTTTGGTACTTGGAAAATAAGCCGGACAGTCGTTGCCGATCATCTTCTCGAATATTTCCTTTTTTGAATAAGGAAAGCCTTGTTTGATAATCTCCTGAGCAATCGTCCCGCGAGTAATACTAGAGACTGATTTTGAAAAGTCCATATTAAGGTCAATGTTGAAATGTTCTAAAAGTTTTTCTTTAATTTTATAAGCTCGCTCAAAGCGTCTTTCTCTTTGTTTCTTTAGGAAATTATCAAAACTATCTAAGTCTTTAATTTGATTAAAGTATCCGAGTATGTGGATGCTTTCATCATTATATTCAGTGGAAAGTTCCAAAGCCGTGATAATTCTTAAAGATTCGTCTTCATATTTTTTGGCTTCAATTGCCCCGGTAATTTCATCATGGTCGGTAATAGCAATAATTTGAAGCCCTTTATCTTTAGCCATTTGGATAATATTTTGAACTGAAAAAACACCATCCGAAAAACTGGTATGAATATGTAAATCGGCTCTCATTTACGGTTCATCTCATTATATATTAGCATAATCACATACCTCTTTTCTAATTCCTGATAATGATTTTTAAAATTTAAATAGTCGAAAAGTTCTACGTCTTTTGTCGTCCGCTTTACATAGAGGATTTTTGTAAAGAGCTCGACCCATTCGGAAAAGTTCAGGGTCATAACATAATCTGTATTAAGAAAATACTTAAAATCATATTCTTTATATTGACTATTATTGCTGTTTTCTAATCCGGCCACCAAAGCATTAACAGTATTAATAATCAATTCACCGCTATTATACATGATGAAATCATAAACTTCTTGTAAATTCTTAAATTCATCTATCATTTTATTGACAGCTTTATTTAAGTTTTCGATTTCAAGATAAGTAAGATCATTACAGATACTATATGATGCCATCTTTAAGCGAGGAAAATATGCAATTTGATATTTACTTAATTCTTTGGATAAGTCGCGATAGAACTCAAAAAGATCATTGATTTTAAGAAATATTTGTTCTAATTCCAAATCCGCCACATCCTGAACATATTTTAAAACATCAGTTTTCTTTTTCAAATCTTCGGATTTTTTCTTGAAACGATTAATCTGTTTATCCAGCTGTAAAGTAACCTCATTATAATCTTTATTTCTTAAAGAGGCACGATTAAAGAGTTTCAAAAATTGATACTGATGCAAGAGTTTTGATGATTTTCCTTCGAAAGCAGCAATCGAATCCAATATCTTTTCTTGTTTACTCTTCCGGTCGAAACAATCATCGAGATTATATTCATTATCTTTATAATTTGCCCGCTCAAAATAGATCTCTTCATCCTTGGCTTTAGAAATTGAAGGGACCGGTCCGTCGGGAACAGTTATATTAATCTTTTCTTTTGTTTTTCTCGGGAATGAAAATTTCATAGGCTTTTCCTTTATTATTCTTTAATTATTATAACATGAGAGTGAAAAAAAGTTAAGTTATTTGTCCGTTTTCCTAATACTGATATTTTATAATAATTAAACCAAACCTTTTCTTTTTCATAAAACCTTCAATATTTTACAGCAAGAAAAATATAAGAGCAAATGTTTATTTTATCTTCATTTTATCAACCAAAAATAATGTTGGAAATTGATTAATTTTATATTTTATAATTTATAAAGGCACTCCATTTAATGGAATGCCTTTTTTAAAAGAATTATTTCTTCAGATTATAGAAAGCACATAAACCTTGATAGATTGCAGTTGAACCGAGTTCATCTTCAATTCTCAAGAGTTGATTGTATTTCGCAATTCGATCGGTTCTGCTCATTGAACCGGTTTTAATTTGACCGGCATTTAAAGCAACAGCGATATCGGCAATGGTTGTATCTTCGGTTTCACCGGAACGATGGCTGATTACCGCAGTATAACCGGCTTTCTTTGCCATTTCAATGGCATCAAAAGTTTCAGTTAATGTGCCGATTTGATTAACTTTTATCAGGATTGAGTTACCGACACCCATTTCAATTCCCTGAGCTAAACGTTTTGTATTAGTTACAAAGAGGTCATCACCGACAAGTTGAACCTTTTTGCCTAATTTTTCAGTCAAATATTTCCAACCTTCCCAATCGTTTTCGTCAAGTCCGTCTTCAATTGAAATAATCGGATATTTTTCAACCAATTCCGCATAAAAATCAGATAAGCCTTTGGAATCAAATTTCTTTCCGCCTTCACCGGCAAGAACATAAGTTTTTGTTTCACGATTATAGAATTCACTAGAAGCAACATCCATTGCCAGATAAACATCTTTTCCCGGAACAAAACCGGCTTTTTTAATTGCTTCAAGAATTACTAAAATTGCTTCTTCATTGCTCTTTAAGTTCGGAGCAAATCCACCTTCATCGCCAACTGCGGTATTAAGTCCGCGGTCTTTTAAAACTTTCTTTAAACTGTGGAAAACTTCTGCTCCCATCCTCAGGGCTTCTTTGAATGTCGGAGCACCGACAGGCATAATCATATACTCTTGGAAATCAACATTGTTATCGGCATGAGATCCGCCGTTTAAAATGTTCATCATCGGAGTCGGTAATACTTTTGCATTGAATCCTCCCAAATAATTATAAAGGGAAAGACCCGAAAGATCGGCTGCTGCTTTCGCTACCGCCATGGAAACACCAAGGATGGCATTAGCTCCAAGTTTTCCTTTATTAGGAGTTCCGTCAAGTTCGATCATTAAATTATCGATTCCGACCTGATCGAAAACATTCATCCCAATAACTTCCGGAGCAATAATTTCATTAACATGATCAACAGCTTTAAGAACACCTTTTCCTAAATAACGGTTTTTGTCATTATCGCGTAGTTCCACTGCTTCATACTCACCAGTGGAAGCTCCACTAGGGACCATCGCCCGACCAAAACCTTCACTTTCCGTATAAACTTCAACTTCAACGGTCGGATTTCCTCTTGAATCCAATACTTCACGTGCATAAACTTCTTTAATAAATGGCATATTCTTTATTCCTTTCTATTTTATTTAATAATCAAACTTTTACCTGTCATCGCTTCCGGTTGTTTTACCCTTAGAAGCTCAAGCATAGTAGGAGCAACATCTCCGAGATTTCCGTCACTGCGGACTTTAATTCCCTTTTTAGTAATAATAAAGGGTACAAAGTTGGATGTATGAGCCGAGAAGGGTTTCCCGTCTTCATCAACTAATTTTTCCGCATTCCCGTGATCGGCAATAATTAACATTGTACCACCGACTTTTTCTAGGGCTTGATAAATTTTTCCGATTGCCTCATCAACAGTTTCAACCGCTTTTACGGTAGCATCGAAAACAGTGGTATGTCCTACCATATCGCAGTTCGCATAATTCAAAATAATCGTATCATAGACCTCGGACTTTATTGCTTCAAGAACCTTTTTAGTAACTTCGGGAGCACTCATCTCCGGTTTTAAATCATAGGTTGCAACTTTGGGAGAAGGAATTAGAATTCTCTTGGCACCGGGAAGTTCTTTTTCTTCTCCGCCGTCAAAGAAATAAGTAACATGAGCATATTTTTCCGTTTCCGCAATTCTAAGCTGCTTCAAACCGGCCTTACTGATAACCTCTCCATAGGTATCGCTGAGTTCCTGGAGATCAAATGCCAGTTCCCCTTTTACATCCTCACTATATAACATCATCTGGATGAAGGTAAGATCTTCATAATACTTCTTATTTTGTAAAGGAACAAGATCGGGATTAGTCAGACTTGTAGAAATCTCGATTGCCCGGTCGGGACGAAAGTTGGCAAAGATTACGCTATCCCCATCATTAATTGAAGAATCCGGGTTGGCGAGAAATGGTATAACAAATTCATCAGTAATTCCTTCCGAATAACTTTCATCAATTCCCCCGAGATAGTCCTTTAAAGGAGCCTCGTTATAAACTAAAGCATCATAAGCTTTTTGAACTCGATCAAAATTTTTATCGCGATCCATTGCATAATAGCGACCGCTGATTACCCCGATTTTAGATTTACCAAGAAAAGATATCTTTTCCTGCAAGGATTTTAGATAGGTTTTCGCAGATTTTGGAGGTACATCCCTACCGTCAAGAAAAGCATGAACCACGGTTTCCTTGACTCCGCTTTTTACAGCTGCTTCAAGTAGATAAAGAATGTGTTCGATATGGGAGTGAACTCCTCCATCAGAAAGTAAACCCATAATATGTAATTTGCTTTTGTTTTCCAAGGCCTTATTAATAGCTTTATTGATTGCAGGCACTTTTTCAAGATTTTGGTCGCGAACGGCAATATTAATGCGGGTTAAGGATTGATAAACAATCCGTCCGGCCCCGAGGTTTAAATGCCCGACTTCACTGTTTCCCATCTGTCCTCGCGGAAGTCCCACGGCCTCACCGCTAGATTCCAGTACCGTGTTCGGATAATTAGAAAACAAATAGTCCAGGTTAGGCTTCTTAGCCGCAACAATTGCATTTCCCACAGTTTCGGAAGAAAGACCATACCCGTCCATGACCACTAACATTACTAAATTTTTTTTACTCATTGGTTCTCCTATTATTTCCATATTTATATTATACTACCTGAGTAAAAGAGTTTCAAGGAAAGTAGAATTGAAAAGGTATTCACAAATCAAGTCTTCATTGTTTCCAGTTGGATAACTTTTAATTTATTTACAAGCAGGTTCATAATGAAAACCATTAACGGAATACGAACAAACATCGAAATAATCCTTGAAACCAAAGTTACCCATATATCAAATCCATAAAAATAATTAGCATAAGTATTAAACCCCGTCTCAAAGACAGAAGTAAATAAGATAATGAAGATGAAAGCAAAGATTCCGTATCGATTATGTAGTTTTTTAATCAAATAACCCGAAAAGCCCCAAATGACGGTCGTAATTGTATATAGCGACCAGAAGCTGGCATATGGTGAAATCATAAAGTAAACCGTATCAACCGCAAAACCGGTCAAAAGGCCATAGCCGGGGCCAAGATAAAAACCAGCCAATAAAATGGGGATAGCGAAAAAGCTAAAACGCATCGAATCCGTAACCTGAATAGAATATATCTTTAAAAATGAACCGATCGCTACAAAAAGTGCAGCCAAAGTAAGCTTTTGTACATCTTTCATATTAATCACCAACAACTATGTATTATACCATAAGTAATGGGGATTGTGTAGTAAAAGACAAAAAATCCGGTTTGAGAAAAATCAATCCGGATTTAATCTTTATGTCCGAAAATCGTCTTCAAGGCATTTTTCTCCAAACGCGAAACTTGAGCCTGGGAGATACCGATCTCCTTAGCGATTTCCATCTGGGTTTTGCCGAGATAATAACGTTCATTGATGATATTCCTTTCCCTTTTGGAAAGTTTCTTCATCCCGTCCTTGATGGTTAATTCCAGTATTTTTCTATCTTCCGAGTTTTCATCATCTTTTATCTGATCAATCAAATATATTTCATCGCTTCCGTTATTGTATATCGGAGTATAGATAGAAATCGGATCTTGGATTGCTTCCAAGCTGATAATAACATCAATCGGTTCAACCCCAAGTTCCCGAGCAATTTCCTCGGCTGTTGGCTCCCGATGATTATCTTTTAAAAACTGTTCTTTAAAATGAAGTGATTTATAGGCGATGTCTTTTAAAGATCGAGAGACTCGAATTGATGAATTGTCGCGTAGATAACGCCTAATTTCCCCGATTATCATCGGAACGGCATAAGTGGAGAAGCGCACCCCGTGACTCATATCGAAATTGTCGATAGCTTTGAGTAATCCTAAACAGCCGACCTGAAAAAGGTCATCAAGATTTTCACCGCGATGAGAAAACTTTTTGATTACACTTAAAATAAGCTTCAAGTTTCCTAAAACAAGTTCATCTCTGGCATTGTCATCGCCGTTTTGACTCATCACTATCAATTCCATCATTTTTTCATTACTTAGCGTCTTTAACTCGGAAGTATTAACACCAGTAATTTCAACGCGATTACGCATAAAAAAATCCACCTCCTATTATATAGTGGTGGATTTTTGTGCTTTTTATTCATGTTTTTGAGAAAAGACAAATCAGACGATTGCCCGATTTTCGATTTCATGCCGCATCTTGTCGATTATCCTTTTTTCCAATCTGGAAATGTAGGATTGTGAGATTCCAAGGATATCAGCTACTTCTTTTTGGGTCATCGGTTCATGTCCGAAAAGTCCAAAACGCATAATAATGATTTCTTGTTCCCGTTTCGGTAAATTATCCAAAGCCTGGTAGATTTCTCTTTTGTCCTCATCCTTTGTCATGGTTACTAAAGCTTCATCATCAACCGAGGCAAGAATATCGGCCAGCACCATCTCATTACCCTCCGAATCAACATTTAAGATTTCATCAAGAGAAACCTCTTGACGCATCTTATGAGTTTTCCTTAGATACATGAGAATTTCATTTTCAATACAACGGGAAGCATAGGTTGCCAGTTTAATATTTTTTTCAATCTTAAAGGTTTGTACTCCTTTAATTAACCCCATTGAACCAATACTGATTAGATCTTCAATATTTATCCTGGTTGATTCAAATTTCTTTGCGATATAAACTACCAAACGCAAATTATGCACTATCAGAGTGTTTCTTGCTTCCATATCCCCATCTCTTGCTTTAAGAAGCAATTCCATTTCCGTGGCTTCATCCAAGGGGGCAGGGAGAATATTGTTGGAGTTGATATAAAGGCATAATTTGGACGAAAACAATCTCCTAATCGCCGCAAATAATCGTTTTATCATCTTCCCTCTCCTTCCTATATTACTAATTCCACATTCAACAGACATTCAAATTCAATAATATCTGTAAATACGATGAGGACATCTTTGAGGCAAACTACCCCGTCGATTTCAATTTCAAAACGCCTGGGCTTGTAACAGGCAAGGGCAGAGCTACCGCCGACTGTGTTAATAAAAATTATTTTATGAAAAGTGAAATCATCTTGGTATTTCTTAGATAGATATATAAGCGGTATATCATCACATTTGGAAAAGTTTCCGGTATCTAAAAACCCGACCAATTTATAGCTTTTCTTATTGGATGAAACACTAATATTATATTTACAAGAATTAATAAATATGATAGGATTTTTATTATTTTCAATCATGAAGATTAGAATAATTGCTGCCAGACTAAAGAAAAGGAGGTAATAGGAATTTATATTAAAGGCAGCAACAAACCCAACAGAAACGAAATTTAGGATGTAAAATGAAGCGGTTTTCACAACCATCTGCTTTATCTTCAAACTTTTAAAACCAAAAAAACTGACTATTACTCCGCCTAAGATTTTTATAATATTATAAAAAAAGTAATCAAGTAAAAAGGCAAGAATAAGAAGTCCTCCTATCAAACCCCCAAGAAAAATCCGCAAGCGATTAATTTTTTCTTTGTAGATAATATTAACCACATAGATAAACAAAGAGTTAATCAAAAAGTTTAAAATAAAAACAAGATCCAAATATATTACCATACCTCTACCCTCTGTCGTTATTATAGAGGATATAATTTCTAAAAAATGTCAGATATTAGACAGAAAGTATTTTCATTTTCAAATTAAAAACCCGAATATTTGAACAGTGCCTTCTAAAATAAACGCCTATATAAAAAAACCAATTTAGACCTGTAATAATAACTTTAGAAGGTTTTTATTATGGCAAAAAGAGGGTGTAATATAGCTATTTTGTTTGTTTTTCTGTTGCAATTTCTCATGATATAAATTCATAAATTATTTTTTATTTGATTTCGATATCTACTAGAACTTTTGTTAATTCACCGATATAACTTTTGCTTATTTCAATTACTAGATATTTTGGAAAATAAGCCAGTCCTGCTGTCATGCCATGCTGGAAAAGTGATACTTTTATGACCTCGTCATCAATTTGTATCTTGTCAAGAGTTATACGAGGGTCTACATCTCCGGAAACTCCGAAAAAATAGAGGATAAGCGCCTTTTTTTCAAAAAAATTACTATCATATCTGTCCCATATTGGAATTCCCTTTTTCCAAACAATATCATGTTCTTTAAAAACAGAAATCAATTCAGTATGTTCTGTAATTAGCGTGGGCTCTATTGAGATGCCTTTATTTTCGAATGTCCCGCCAAAATCACCGAGCTTGTATTTTATATTTTCGCACCCACTAAAAAAGCCTAAACACATTATTAATACCGTACATAATACCACCAATGCCATTATTTTCTTAATCATAATTAAAAATCCCCCAATTCATATTTTTATGCAGTTTTTTATGCCCGATGAAAGATGAGCTTCATGAAGCCAATATTAAACCAACAAAAAAGCGCAAAAAAAAGCACAGATATATTTTTTCAACATGCTAGGTGCTTGCGCTAATAAAAAAAACATTGTCATCACCCCTACTATTACAATTATATCAAATAAAAAGTATAAATCAAAAATGTTTTGCGTTTAATGCTAATTACTAATAAAAGAAAGCATATTTATGGTGGCTTTAACTTAGTTGCATCAGAAAAAAAGAATTTCATCAGTATTATTACAATAACACTAAAAATAAAAAGATTGACCTAATAAAATTATTAATCGATAATGGTAATTCCACTTCTGAAGATGATCTTCCATTTAAAAAGGACTTGAAACCCAAGTCCTTTAATCTTATATAAAACAAATAAATATCAATAAACAGGTAAAAGTTTAACATTCTTTAAACCAATTTAGCGAAATGACTAAAGGTATATACAACTTTAGTCAATATAACTGCTTAATAAAAATAGAATAATTTTCTTATTTAAAACGATTTTTAAGCCAACTGGGGATAGTTGTATCGCCCTTTTGTCTTTCACGCTTTTCTTCTGCGGTGGTTGCAGAAGCGGTATGAATAATTGGCTCATCAAGTTCCGGAATAAGCTTTGCTTTTCCTTCCTTGTCTAAAGGTTTATAACTTGGAAAACCGGCATTCAAGATTTCGTCGGTATCCATATGAGAATCAAAACCTGTGGCAATGACGGTGACGATTAATTCACCTTGTAAATCGATATTAAAACCGGTTCCGCAGACAATATCAATTTCAGAACTGGAAGCATTCTGAATTTCGGTCATAACTTCTACAACCTCATGCATAGCAATATCTACATCGCTGGTAATAAAGACGATCGCATCGGTTGCACCATTAATATCAATTTCAAGAAGCGGGCTGCGAATGGCTTTTCTGGCAGCTTCAACGGCACGATTAGGACCGCTGGCAATACCAATACCCATTAAGGCCGTTCCTTTATTATTCATTACGTTTCTGACGTCCGCAAAGTCAACATTAATTAAACCCGGAATAGCGATGATTTCCGCTATACCTTGTACACCGCGACGTAGAACATTATCAACTTCCCGGAAAGCCTCTAACATCGGAGTTTCTTTGTCGGTAATCATTAGCAGTTTATCATTGGGAACAACAATCAAGGTATCTACATGCGGTTTAAGTTTTTCCAAACCTTTAGTTGCTTGATTTTGACGTTTTCGTCCTTCAAAGGAAAACGGTTTGGTGACAATTCCGACAACCAAAGCACCTAGTTCTTTAGCTATATCGGCGACGACCGGTGCCGCACCGGTTCCGGTTCCGCCACCCATACCGGCGGTAATAAAGACCATATCGCTTCCGCGAAGGATTTCACGGATTTCGTCTTCTGATTCAAGGGCAGCTTTTTCTCCGATATCGGGATCAGCTCCGGCTCCGAGACCTTTTGTTAATTGTTTTCCTATTTGTAATCTTGTATCGGCTTTCGCAAGACGCAATACCTGGGCATCGGTGTTAATGACAATAAAGTCAACCCCTTTAACATCATTTTCAATCATCCGGTTAATAGCGTTACCTCCGCCCCCGCCGATTCCGACTACCTTGAGTATCGGTTTCTCATTAAATGCATCTTGACTGTACATATATATTATCCTCCAAAAAGTAATCCTACCAATATAGTATATTATAGCATAATTTTTTATAAAGATAAATGATTTTAAGATAATTATTTGAAATGATGGTGTTAAGATCAAAGTTTAAGTAATTTATCTCATTAAATTAAAAATATGCTCATTGATATTATAGCATATTTTTAAAAATAATAAATGATTTTATATTTAATTATTCAAAATATTAGATTTGGAATCAAAGTTGACCAAAACCCATTCACATTTCAAATCGATATCAAACTCTCTTTTTACGTTTTCTTGAATCTCCTTGATCAATTTCATTAAATCTTCACTCTTAGCATTTCCGTTATTAATCAAAAAATTACAATGTTTCTCTGAAACTTGGGCTTGGTTAATCTTATAACCCCGAAAACCGATTTGGTCAATCAATTTCCAAGCTGAATGTCCGGCAGGGTTTTGGAATGTACAACCGGCACATTTTTCATCAACCGGTTGGCTGCTATTCCTTTTGCTTTTTAATTCATTAAGTTTATTCCGAACCGTTATCGTATCACTTTTTGTAAATCTTAATTTTACCTCAAGAACAATCAGCCCTTCTTCCTGTAAACGACTTTTTCGATAAGCAAAACCGAGTTCATTGTTTTTATATTCTTTTACACTTCCGTCTTTACATAAAAGTTTTGCGCTTACAAGAATGTCCTTCATCTCGGAGCCGTTTGCTCCGGCATTCATATAAACGGCACCGCCGATTGTAGCCGGTATTCCGGCTAAAAATTCTCCACCCGTATAACCAAGACGTGAAAGATCATAGGCAAGGCGAACGACTGAACAACCGGGGTAGCAGGTAAAATTATCGCCAACGCGATAATACCTTAAAGGAAGTTTTGAAAAGCTGACCACGACTCCGTCAAAATCGTCATCCGAAGCGAAAACATTACTTCCCGCTCCGATAACAAAAAGCGGGCGTTGCAGCGGAATGTAATATTTATGGAATTTCAGAAAATTATCAATCGAATTCGGATAATATACTAATCGAATCCTTCCTCCGACTTTTAAGGTAGTATATTCTTTGAAAGTTCTGTTTTCCCGTATTTCTCCAAGTCCGTTCGTCAACACATATTTTTTTACATCATCCAAGCAACATCAACTCGTCTATTTCCTTTACGAATTTTTCACAGGCGTCGACATCGGATAATAGATTCAAATTGGTAATTATCTTACTTCTTAAGTCTTTATCATCTAACAATCGACAGATATTTGTAAACAGATTATTTTTATTTAGTTCATTTTCTCTAATCATCAACGCACCCTCCTTCTTTACAATTTCAAGAGCGTTTTTCTCCTGATGATTATTCGTTACATTCGGCGAAGGAATAAAAAGACACACTTTTCTAAGCGCCATAATTTCAGCCAATGTCGTTGCCCCAGAGCGAGAAACCACCACCCGGGCCGGAAGTAATAATTCCGGAAGATTGTTGACAAAAGGCAGTACAATAAACTCCGGTTCTTTTAATCCACTCAGTCTTTCAAGATTCTTTCTATAATATAAATTTCCGGTAATAAGGGTTACTTTGATCCCTGCCTTTTTAAAATCATCTTTTAAACTAAGGATCATTTCATTGATTTCATCCGCACCCCGACTACCACCAACTACAAGCACCGATTTCTCGGTTTTTACTGATAAACGATTTTTATACTTTTGGTATATTTCGCTCGTCCGCGGATTTCCGACCAACCTTGTTTTCTTATTACTTTCAATATCATAGGCTAAAAGAACCCGATCAACTTTCCCTTTTAATAATTTATTTGCCAATCCGTATACGGCATTTTGTTCATGGATGGCGGTCGGTATTTTCAACTTAATCGCTGCTTTCAAAACTGCACCGCTTACATAACCGCCCATACCAACAACAATATTGGGACCTACTTCCTTTAATATCTTACGACTTTGAAAATAATTTTTAAAATACTTAAATAATGTAATAAGATTTCCAAAACTTACTTTTCTTTTAAACCCTTGAGAATCCAAAAAAAAGGTTTTATTAAAGAGTCCACTTTTTTTAATAAAGTCTTTCTCGAGACCGCCTTTTGTACCGATAAACAGAACTTCAATCTTTGGGTCTCTTTCTTTTAACTTTTTTACTACCGGAACCATGGGAATAATATGTCCTAAAGTTCCCCCACCTACAAATACGATTTTATCGATCTTCGGTTTAATAATATCAGCCCCTATTTGAAATCATAATTCCTATGTTTGCTGGCACTGACGATAATTGCCAGAGATGAAAGCGTCAAAACTAAAGATGAACCGCCATAACTGAAAAGAGGTAGGGTGATACCCGTAACTGGCAAGAGCCCGATCACTACGCTGACGTTAATTCCTACCTGAACAGCTAAACTGATGGAAATTCCCAACACTAAAAACTTCAGAAAATGATCCTCGACACTTAAGGCAATAATGATACTGCGATAAAAAATAATAAAATATAGTAAAAGAACGATTAATCCGCCGATCAGACCAAATTCCTCCAACAAAATGGCAAAGATAAAATCATTCTGTGGTTCCGGAAGAAAGAAATGTTTCTGCATACTTTTATTAAATCCGTGACCGAAAAAACCACCGGGGGTAATAGCAAATAATGATTGGATACCTTGAAAGCCGCTTCCTAATGGATCTTCCCAAGGATTTACAAAAGCCATAATTCTTTGAATTCGATAAGGTGCACTAAGGATTAAAAAAGCAGCACCGAAAAGCCCGATTGTCAGGATCACGACAAAATATTTAACCGGAACTCCGGAAAGATAAATTAAAAGTGCAGCCGAAAGAACTATTACCAAACCGGTTCCGAAGTCCGGCTGTAACATAATCAAGAGAAATACTACAATCGCAAAAGAAAAAAGCAGAAGAAAGTTTTTAAGTTTTTTTAAATCTTGATAATGTGCTCCAAGGTACTTTGCATAAAGTCCGATAAGACCGAGTTTCATAAACTCTGAAGGTTGTATAGAAAAATTTCCAATGCTGATCCAACTTCTGGCGCCGCCCCTCGCCGTACCGATACCGGGTATTAGAACCAGTAATAATAAAGCAAAACATATCAGAAATACAGTCAGCACATACTTCTGATACTTTATAATATTCACATTGATGATAAAAAGCATCAAAATATATCCGATAATTAAAAAAAATAATTGACGAATTAGGTAGTGGACACTATCCCCATACTTAGCCTCCGCCACAACATTACTTGCACTATAAACCATCATCAGTCCGATCAGCGATAAACTGATAACAGAAATGAGCAGGACTAGATCGATTTTTCTTTTTTCCATGGCTATCACCAATTAATACTATTTGAAAAAGCCCTTATTTATGATAAAAAAGAGCCTATTCCGCTCTTTGTACTAATTTATATTTTCTCCCTTTTGTTTCACCAATAGCAAGCAATATATCTAAACTAACAAACTTTCTAAAGTATTTTCGGACATTTGCTTCATTTTTGTTTAAGATATTTGATGCAGTTTTTATATCCATAATTTCGTTGTTATTAAAATATCTTAATAATTCTCGTAGGACTTCTTTTTCTGTTTTCGACAAAACATTGATATCAAAGTTTTTAATTGTTTTCAAAAAGTATTCTCCTTCAAAGTTTTCAATTGTTTTTAAAATCATATCTAGCATAAATTGAATAAATATCGTAGAAGTTGCATCCCTTCCGGCATTTGATAATGCATCATAATATCTTTGTTGGTTTTCATATACTAATTTTTCAATTGGTAGATATTCAAATACATTATTGAATTTATATAAAATTAATGATTGCCAGAGTCTGCCTATTCTTCCGTTTCCATCATTGAAAGGATGAATATATTCAATTTCAAAATGAACAATAGAGGATTTTATTAACGGATTAAGATCACTATTCTTTGCCCACGAGAATAAATCTTCTATTAATTTCGGAATAAACTCAGGTCTTGTACCCATGTGAATTACATTTTGTCCATTAAAAACACCAACATCCCTACTTCTAAATTGACCGCTTTCTTGAACTAAACCATTAGTTAATAATTTGTGTGCTTTAAGAAAGGAATTAACATTATAGGGATCAAAATTGTTTATGTTGCTGTAAGAATTATAGGCATTTTTGACTTCCGTAATTTCGTTTTGTGGTGCCAGAACTGTCTTTCCATTAATAATAGTTAAAACTTCTTCTTCTGTAAGAGTATTTGCTTCAATCCCACAAGAAGAATTAACTGATTTAATCTTACTTATCTTTCTTAAGTATAGGTTTCTTTTTTTATTAATTGTCATTTCTAATCTAGTAAGTTTTTCGGTAATTTTTGTTGCTAGATTCAAGATTTGACTGTTTAACTCATATGGAGGGATATACATAATACTGTTCCTTTCTGTTCTGTTTATAGTATAACATTTTTTAGGAACTGATTCAAGAAAAGTTACGAATAAGGTTACGAAATAAGTTACGAATAAAAGGATGTATATTATAAATAAAAGAATTTTTCTCTCATCCAGCAGTCTTAGATCATCATATTTAGTCAAGACTTTATTTCGTTTGATATCTGGCCAATTGTGAGCCTAAAGCCATCAATGGAAATAGCAGGAATATTGAATCAAGTTTATAAATAAGAAAAACACTCAATCAGAGTGCCCTTATAAAAAATAATATATTAGCGAAAGGTGCGCCCGTCCCTCCATGTCTTTTATTTCAAGTGTTGGAGACGCACAGCCTTTCAGCGTTTTTTCCAACCTCACAAATATATTATATTTTATGCTTATATTATAACATTTATTTATTCTTTAATTTTTAAATATGCTTTTAAAAATCTTTATCGTTTTCGGTTAGTCCATAATCTTGATAGACCTTAGCTTTATATTCATAGAAGCGGTCATTTCGGATTGCTTCCCGAATATTTTCCGTCAGCTTTACAAGAAAGCGAATATTATGAATACTTAAGAGCCGCATACCAAGTATCTCACCTGCCTTGATTAAATGACGAAGATAGGCTTTGGTATAGTTTTTACAAGTATAACAATCACAGTCATGATCAAGCGGTGTAAAATCTCGTTCAAATTCCTTATTCTTAATAATAAGTCTGCCTTTAGTGGTCATTGCCGTACCATGACGGGCAATTCTGGTTGGAAGAACACAATCAAACATATCAACACCCCGTTCAACAGCATCAAGAATCATTCCCGGAGAACCGACTCCCATTAAGTAACGAGGTTTATCTTTCGGAAGCAGGGGAGTTGTAAAGGAAAGTACTTTGTTTTGGATTTCTTTTGGTTCACCGACAGAAAGTCCCCCGATTGAATAACCGTCAAAGTCCATTCTTACAAGTTCTTCCGCGCAAAACTTTCTTAAATCCTCATATTCTCCACCCTGAACAATTCCAAATAGTCCTTGAGTGTCTTTGTTTTTATGAGAATCAAGGCTTCGTTTTGCCCAACGCAGGGTGCGCTCCATTGATGTTTTTAGATAATCGTAACTGGCGGGATAGGGCGGGCATTCATCAAAAGCCATCATGATATCGCTTCCTAAATCATTCTGGATTTCCATTGATTTTTCCGGAGAGAGAAAGAGGCTGTCTCCACTCTTATGATGGCGGAAATGTACACCTTCTTCGGTAATATCTCTTAGCTTTGCCAGTGAAAAAACCTGAAAACCACCGGAATCAGTTAAAATAGGTCCCGGCCAATTCATAAATTTATGGAGTCCTCCGGCTTCTTTAATAATCTCATTGCCCGGTTGATTCCAAAGATGATAGGTATTACCGAGAATGATTTTTGAACCGAGTTCTTCCAGTTCTTCTTTTGTTAGGGTTTTAACCGTAGCTTGGGTACCGACAGCCATAAATACCGGAGTTTCAAAACTTCCGTGCGGTGTTTCTACAATACCCAATCGGGCTTGACATTCATTACTTTCTTTAATTAATTTATATTTTATAACCATATTTCTTCCTTATATTAAAAACATAGCATCACCAAATGAAAAGAAACGATACTTTTCATTAATAGCATGCCGGTATGCAAATAAAATTTCTTCCTTGGAATAGAAAGCCGAAACAAGCATTACCAAAGTTGATTTCGGTAAATGGAAATTAGTTATTAAAGCATCGACTGCTTTAAACTTAAAACCAGGATAGATAAAGATATTAGTATCCTCACTTGTCTCGATAAACTTCCCATATTTAGAATAAACAGATTCAAGGGTTCTGGTCGAGGTTGTACCGACACTGATAATTCGTTTCCCTTCGGTTTTGGCACGGTTTAATATATCCGCATTTTCTTTATTTATTGAAAAATGTTCGCTATGCATATGATGCTCTTCTACATTCTCCACCGCCACACTCCGAAAAGTTCCGAGTCCGATATGGAGGGTGACATAAGCGATATCAATACCTTTATTTCTTATTTTATCAAGTAAGTTTTGGTCAAAATGAAGGCCGGCAGTTGGAGCGGCGGCACTTCCTAAATCCTTTGCATAAACGGTTTGATACCGACTTTGATCTTCTAATTCTTGATGAATATATGGAGGAAGTGGCATTTGTCCTAGTTTATCTAAAAGATTCAAAAAAATACCTTCATAATTAAACTTAATATGGCAAATCCCGTCTTCAAATTTTTTTAGAACTTTGCCTTGAAAAAGGTTTCCAAAATCGAGCATGGTTCCGACCTTTACCCGTCGAGCCGGACGAACTAAGACTTCCCAACAGTCATTAACCTCTTTTAAAAGCAAGACTTCAATTCGGGCCTTGGTGTCAATTTTAGTTCCAAAAATTCGGGAAGGTAAGACCTTAGTGTCATTTAAGACAAGAAGATCGTTTTCATTAAGGTAATCAAGAATATTGAAAAATAAAGTGTCGGTAAGTTCACCGGTTTTTCTGTTTACGATTAAAAGTCTCGATGAGCTTCTATCCTGGAGTGGAGTTTGAGCAATCAATTCCTCGGGAAGATGATAATCAAATTCTTCTACTTTCATTTTCTTTCTATTCCTAAATGTTGATAAGCTTTTTCGGTTGCCAGGCGTCCCCTAGGGGTCCTGAGGATGAAGCCTTCCTGTAATAGATAAGGTTCATAAACATCCTCTAAAGTAGTTATGTCTTCTGAAATCGAGGATGCAAGAGTATTCAAACCGACCGGACCACCGTTAAACATTTCGATTAAGCTTCTTAAATAGCGATGATCGGTTAGATTCAACCCACATTCATCAATATCAAGCTTCGCAAGCGAATAACTAGTGATCGGTAGTTCTATACAATTGCATTTTTCATCTTCATATTGAGCGAAATCACGAACTCTCCTAAAAAGCCGATTAGCAATCCTCGGTGTTCCCCTTGATCTTTTAGCTATCTCCCCGGCGGCATCATTTGAAATCGGAAAAGAATAAACTTTTGACGTTCTTTTCACAATCCTAGTTAATTCCTCGATTCGGTAATAATGTAATTGATGGACAATTCCAAACCTGTCCCGAAGCGGTGCAGAAATATCTCCGAATCTGGTAGTCGCTCCGATTAATGTGAAAGGGGGGAGATCCAAACGTATGGTGTTGGATGTTGCATCCTTTCCAACTACAATATCGACAACGAAATCTTCCATGGCACTGTAAAGTACTTCTTCTACAACCCGGGGAAGGCGATGAATCTCGTCAATAAAGAGAATATCTCCTGCTTCTAGATTCGATAGAATTGCGACCATATCACCGACCCGGTCAATTGAAGGAGCGGTTAGACTATGAAGATGGCCTCCCATTTCATGAGCAATAATACCGGCAAGCGTTGTTTTACCGAGCCCAGGAGGTCCGAAAAAGAGGACATGATCTAATGTTTCCTTCCTCATTTGGGCCGAACTGATAAAGACTTTCAACATTTCCTTAATCTTTTCCTGACCGACATATTCATCCAAGGTTTGGGGCCGTAAACTTATCTCATATTCAATTAGTGCATCACTATTTTCCATATTTCCTCGTTTCCCGCACTTAATTTACAAAACTTTTTTATTATGTTATAATATTCCCAAGAAGGTGAATATCTTGATTAATTATCTGAAAGGTAAAATTACCATCATCAAAGCAGAATACATTGTTCTCGAACAAGGAGGCATCGGTTATCGAATTAAGACTCCGAACCCCTATAATTTCCATAAGGATGAGGAAGTTATAGTTTATACCTATCTTCATGTTCGGGAAGACTTACTCGAACTTTACGGTTTTATTACCGCTGAGGAAAGGGACCTTTTCTTACAACTTCTCTCGGTCAAAGGAATCGGACCTAAAGGTGCACTCGCAATCGTTGCTAGCGGTGCTATCGATAAG
>CALEGD010000011.1 GCA_937877075.1 uncultured Acholeplasmatales bacterium | reverse complement strand
CTATGCTGAGTTTGTCGAAATCTATAATGCCTATTTTTCCATTATTAATAATCATATTTCCCAAATGATAATCGCCATGAACAAATAATAAAGGTCTATTTTTCATTAGATAACAATTTTCTTTATAATAATTAACAAGTTCTTCCTGCATTGGAAGCTTGTATTCACAATTCATTAATGCATTAAGCTTTTTAGTCATTTTTTCTTGGTATCTTTCCCACCAAGTCTTTTCTTGTTCAGGCACTGAAATTTGATGCAGTTTTTTTAAAATGATACCTGCTTCTAATCCCAATGTGTAGGCTTTTTTATCAGACATTTTGGATACTGCTGCAATTCCATCTTCACCCTCAAGATAAGACAATATCATATAGACATTTCCATCAGTCATTTTTTCAAACTCAATTGGTTTTGAATATATAATATCTAATTTATCTATTTCCTTTAATAGTTCAAACTGCT
Source organism: uncultured Acholeplasmatales bacterium (assembly GCA_937877075.1). GTDB lineage: Bacteria > Bacillota_I > Bacilli_A > ML615J-28 > CAG-698 > DTU067. The sequence continues at coordinate 6,423 of CALEGD010000011.1, read as the reverse complement.
GTTTCTTTCTATCATATAACTCTTCACTTGAAATTCTTAAGAGATATTTTTCACCTAAATCATCTTCTAAAATATACTTTTTATCTTTAGACCAGCCTTTCAATAAAGGAGTAATCTTCCTAATGTAATTTTCCTTAATAAACTTTATATTTTTCATTATATTACTCCTCCATAAATTCCACTAATATTAGCATTACAAATTGAAATTTATATGTAAAATCACTATTTATTTATTTTGACAATGCCATTCATTACTTTCATACCAATAATAGTTTTCTGATAAATTATCATTTTCAAAAACTTCTAGCATTGATTTAAATCCCTTTGCAAGAACATAATTATCTATATCCTTACGATTAATCCAAAACACTTTTCCTTCAACAGATGATTTTAGTTCTCCAATGAAACTATTTGTTTTATAAAAGAGAACTACATATCTATATTTCCCTTCTTTTTGTGTCCATTGTTTAATGCCACATAATTTAAGATTAGATATCGTTAATCCAGTTTCTTCGAAGACTTCCCTAATGATAGAATCTACAAATGATTCTTTTGTTTCTACATGACCACATGGAAAGGTAATTCCAGGCCAGTTAGGATCTAGCCTATCCTGCACAAGAATCATACCTTCATCATGAACCATACACATATTTGTTATTATTGTTAATTCTCCTCTTACCATATTTACAACTCCATAACCTTCTATTAATTAAGTAACGAGAAATTACTATTTTTTAGTATTACAATTAGAATTAATCATTCTTCTAATAATAATTATTAGACTAATATTTAGTATCTTTTTAAAATATCATGATGACCAATATCTATCAATACAATAATTATTTGGTTTTCATAATACCATATTATTCTTATATCCATATTTAAACTACTTTCATATAAATCTTTATGACCCTTAATTTTCTTGTTTCTAAGTGATGGATGATTGTTTTCAATAAATATTTTCATCTTATTTTGAAAAGTTAATTGTTCATCATTTGTTAATCTATTAAATGATTTTAAAAAGCAGGCGGTATATGTAATCTTATACACATTACTTCTCTTTTTCTTTTAAGCTTTTCATTAAATCATCAATATTATCAAATGCCTCATTTTTTATCTTTGAATCTTCTTTTAACGCATTTATTTCTTCTTCTAACTTTAATAAATATTCTTTAGGATAGATTGCAACCGGTTCTAATGTAATCAATCCATTAACCACATTAATTTCAAATTTATCTCCCTCAATTAAATTTAATTCTTTAACTATTTCTTTTGGTAAAGTTATTTGCGATTTTTTTCTTAATTCAACGATCATAATAACCTCCTTTTTGTTAGAAATTCCAACTTTCCTACTAATATTATATAATTAATTATTTATTTATGCAATAAAATCTTCACATACTTTAACTTTAATTTCTTTGCTAAATTTACTTTTTCGTCCCATATAAAAAATACTCCTAAAATAGATAATGAATTACTTTTATTTTAATTCACTGTCTACTTTAAGAGTATCATACCAATTCCTTAGGGTTTGTTATATATTTATAATCTTATACTAAATATATTTGATATTGCTAAGCCTATATACCAGGCTACTTATATCATCGTCAAGATTTTTACTTGACCAACTAATCATAGAACTATCTAATATCTTAATACCTTTTTCTTGGCATTTAGTTTCAATCCAATTGATTGCTTTACTTCCACCAAGCCACTTCCTCTTAAAATATCTAGTTACAAAACAATATCCGCTTTTATCCTCAAAATTGTGAAGACTTGATAAATATTTCTTCATTACTCCAGCTAGGGTAAAAGCTTGAACCGGCGATCCAAAAATAACAAAATCATATATAGAAAGATCTGGTGAAGTTTTCAATAGAACTTTCGTTGATGGTCCTGGTTCATTAATCATTGGTTCTACTAATTCAATACTAACCTCATGCCCTTTATCGATAATTGCTTCCTTTAACCTCTTAGCAACAGTAAGGGTATGACCAGTATATGAATATACAATTATCCCTATTTTCATTATTTCCACTCCTTTAATTTTAATTTGCCTACTGTCCATTATTATACAATTTATTTAGTTATCCGTTTTATAAATCTTTTCATTAATAAACAGAAGAATTATAATGATAAATAAAATTACTAATGATAGTATTGAATAGACACTAACAAAATATTGATTTTTTTCAACATCAAAATTTGATAAAATTGATGAGATTATTCCGATTATAGTTGATATCAAAATGAACGTTGCCTTTTTATATTTTACAGATACAACTAATCCAGTAATTGAAAACACAAGTAATCCAATGCTTATTCCTCTAAAAGTATAGCCTTGATCTAAATTATAAAAATAAGAGAAAATCCATGCTTCATATTTTATTATGTCGTATCCATTACTAATAAACTCAATTTCAGTTTTAATACTAACATTAATAATAAACATAATTGAGAAAAAAGCAAGAATTATAGCCATTAAGGATAAGTGATTATTAAGTTTCTTTAAATCATTTTTTAATTCATAATTAGAATAATATTTTCTAAATATCAAGTAGCAGAATAACAACACAAATACAAAGATAGAACCTACTAATAAGATGTTTTTTTCATTTGTCATGTTTTATCCTCCTAACTAATTAGAAATATATTAAAAGTAATCAATTCAATAATAATTGTTACTACTAATAAATCTAAAAACAAAACATTTCTTCTTCTTATTTCTCGATTAGTTTTTTTGATACCTTCTTCTAAGCATTCTTCATTATTATCAGTTAAGATTCTTTTGACTTCAGAATTGGCAATAATTATTATCACTCCACCTATTACCACACCTAAAAACATTAAAAATATGGCAACCACTTCATTAATAGTGAATCCAAAAATAATCGCTAAAAGTAATGTCCCTCCAATAATTGATAATGAACTAATAAAATAAATATTGTATTTATGAATTACATTATTCATTATTACTTTTACTTTATTATCATTTTTCAACTTGCTGGTTTGCTCACTTAATTGTAATTGCTTTTCTGTGTATCTTTCTCCTTTTAATAACTCGTCAACTGTAACATCATAAAAATCAGCCACGGCAGATATGATATTTATGTCTGGGATTCCAATTCCATTTTCCCATCTAGAAATAGTTTTTGGTGATAGTACTAATTGGTTTGCAACCTCTTCTTGAGTATATCCTTTGGCTTTTCTTAAAGCTTTAAGAAATTCTCCAATTTTAATCGTATCCATCTGATACTCCTCCTTTGCTATGTTTCAATTCTACATAATAATTGACAAAAAAATAACTCAATAGGACTAGATTTTTATCTATTCTTATGAGTACTTTTTAAAGTAATGTATAATTTTATTATAATTTCGGATTTCTATAACTAATAAACCCACAGATTACCTTTTTGTTCAGCATCCTCTGCTGTTCCTTCTCTTAAATAAAAATCCATATTAATTTTCCAATCCTTATTTTTTTACTAAAACAAATTTCTATATACCTCTTAATATATTTAATCCAGACATCGCAATTTGATCAGATTGACAACCTTTTCTTATTCTTGAGCTTTAAAATTGTAAATCGGTTTAATAATTTTAATTATTTCTACAGTTTCTTTAATATTTTCAATAATTTCTTCCATTGGTTTATATACAAAAGGCGATTCATCAATTGTATTTTTAGAAATCGTGGTAGAATAAATGCCTTTCATCGAATCTTTAAATTCTTTTAAAGAAATGACATCCTTAGCTTTTAATCTTGACAATATTCTTCCGGCGCCATGGGGTGCAGAGAAATTAAAATCTTTATTTCCTTTTCCTTTTGCTATGATACAACCATCACGCATATTTATTGGAATTAGTACCATTTCATCTTTATAGGCACTTATTGCCCCCTTTCTAAGTATCATATCGTTCATATTTATATAATTATGAATTGTTTCAAAATAATTTACTTTTGCTAGATTGATTTTTAATTTTATTAATATTGATTCACAAATAGTTTTTCTATTTCCGCTTGCATATCTTTGAACTATTTCCATATCATGAAGGTAGTCATTGAATAGTTCCCCTTCTAGATAACATAAATCATTAGGAATATCTATTTTGACGTCAATTTGACTAATTTCTTTTAGTCTACCTTGTATTTCTTTTTCTCTGCCTTGCTTTTTATATTCTTTGATCATTTGTTCTATTATTTCTGATTTGTTGAAAAGTTTATTATGGTGATATTCAATTGCTTTAGATTGATAATAATTTGCTACTTTTAAACCTAAGTTCCTTGATCCCGTATGAATTATTAAATATTTATTCTTTTCATCATCTTCATCAATTTCAATAAAATGATTTCCCCCACCTAGGGAGCCCATACTTTTATAGAAATGAGAATGATTGTCTATTTTGTTCCAGCATCTTAATTTAGTAATATCAACATCAATTTCTTGTTCTTCATTATGAACATTCATGCCGTATGGTATATTTTCTGAGATAAACTTATCGATTGATACAAGCTCTAAATTAATCCTGCCTAGTTTTACCGTTAACATTCCACACCCAATATCGACGCCTACTAGGTTAGGTACTATTTTATCCTTGACCGTCATTGTAGTTCCGATAACGCATCCCATACCAGCATGGCAATCTGGCATAATTCTAATTTTTAAATCTTTTGTAAAATCTTGATCTAAAAGTTGAATAATTTGCGAAGATGTTGATTCATCAAAATTATCAGTATAAATTATCGCGTTATTGAATTTTCCTTCTATTATTTTCATAAATTCCTCATTACACTTTAATAATATAAATAAAAATGAATATTGATAGATGATAAATTATTAATTTATCAATTGAACTCCATTAATTATATCATATTTGAATTTATATAAAAACCAAATTTTCTAAGTATCAATAAAGAATAACTAAGTAAACCCATATCAACTCTTTAATAAATTCAATTATCTATAAATGAAGGAAACACCTAGAAAAGAAAAAACCGAATAATCTCGGTTTTATTGCTTTATAGATGATTTATTAAGGTATTTTATGTTCAAAGAAGAAATGGACTGCCGATGTCTAAATGGATTTATCCGGCCTTGACTGTTATTTCTCAACCAATTAAATACATCGGAGTGGAAGCAACAGCTACTCTTTTAAAACTGATTAACAGAAAAGAAATTCCCGAACAACACAAAATAATTAAGGTATCTTTAAGAGAAAGAGAAACAACCAAGTAAGCAAAAAAACCGAGACGTCTCGGTTTTTTTATTCATTTTCTTCCAAAAATTGAACTATTTCACCGACAAAGACCCGGTGATAATCTTTCTGTAAATAGAAACGATTTCTGATTGTTTCCGGAATCTGTTCAGGATTAAGATCATATTCGTATAGTTTCTTGCAGACAAAAGTCAAACGGGCTTCCGAATACGTTACGGCATTGTTTTTTGCGGGAATCGGTGTTAAGTTACATTTTTTAATTTTATCTTCTTCGCGTCCACTATGTGTACCAAGATAAGTTAGTTTATCCTGATAATTTTCAGGAAAGAAGGAAACTGTAAAATAAGGCTGTTTTGCAATAAATTGAAAGGTAAAACGGGAAGGGCGTACGTATACGGTAATAATATTACGACGCCAAAGCGAACCAATAGAAGCCCAAGAAATGGTCATAGCATTAAAGCTATCCAAGTTTCCGGCGGTAAGCAGGGCTGAATCCTTATCCAAGAGTTTAAAAATATTTTCACTAAAGGAATAAATATCTTTTGCTTTCATATCTCACCTAGTAAAAACAACTGTCGCCGATAAACTCCCGCAAGAGAGAGTTGCAGGGAACAAAACGATCGTCTATATCTTTAATATACTTCAAAAACTTTACAAGCCGATTAGCTTGTATAAAATATTCATCGTTACGGTCAATAGCTTCCAAAATCGGTAAAGCATACTTTTTCATAACGCCAAGTTCATAGGTAAGTTCAGTATTAAAGATGAAATCAGCTTGTTCTTGATATGGATATATCCATTTAAATTCACCTCGACGAACCGAAGGCCACATCGCAATCGTTTCCGAAGGCGGGGTTTTCCGGAAGCGGGCATCACGAACAATTCTTCGCAACATTCGGATTTCCGAAGCAGAAATCGGATTGTGATTATCGATATTAACTTGGGGTGTCGGGCTAATATAAATCTTAAACTTCTGATGCTTCGGTATCGAGATTGTTAGTTGCTCATTTAATGCATGAATACCTTCAATGATAATCGGAGTATCTTGAGGGATTTTAACTTTAGGTCCTTTTACTCGCTTGCCTAATTTAAAATCAAAGACCGGAAGTTCTACTTCCTCTCCTTGTATTAAGGCTAATAGATGCTCATTAAATAGTTTTATATCAAGTGCAGCAACATTTTCTAGATCCGGTTCTCCGTACTTAT
>CALEGD010000010.1 GCA_937877075.1 uncultured Acholeplasmatales bacterium | reverse complement strand
GGTTATTTCCGTTATAGTCTGGTCGTCGAATACATTCAGTAGTTTTTTTGCTATTTTTATAGAGTTTTTTAATTCACCATTAGCTATACCCTCAGCTATACCCTCGGCTTTACCTTTAGTTATACCCCTAGCTTCAGCTTCTGTTATTCTAGAAACCTCATCATGAACGGCTTTTTCCCTTGCTTCATAATATCTTTTGATTTCATCGTAACTTCCCAGCTCTTCCAGAATCCTGTCGGCTTTTGCTATAGCCGGTTCTTCTTTTTTCACCATATCCAACACCTCCTCGGGTGATTCTTCTATAAATACCATCCATCGATTCACCGGTTTACTTAAATCCGGCTTTTTCTTCCTGAACTTAGGCAATTCAAGAAATCTTATTTCAAGTACAATAAAAAGCCTGTTTCAAGAATCACCGTCAATGTCCATGTTTTCTTTTATTTTGTCCTTTAAATCATCCATATCAAGTGAGTCATATAACCTAAGGTATTCATTGTATTAACCGGTCTTCTTACGGATGTATGTACTGATTCCAACATCCATACCATAACAATTCCAAAAATATCGTAACTTAACATTACAATCGAAGCTTCGCAACATCTTCTACGGTTATTTCCGTTATAGTCTGGTCGTCGAATACATTCAGTAGTTTTTTTGCTATTTTTATAGAGTTTTTTAATTCACCATTAGCTATACCCTCAGCTATACCCTCGGCTTTACCTTTAGTTATACCCCTAGCTTCAGCTTCTGTTATTCTAGAAACCTCATCATGAACGGCTTTTTCCCTTGCTTCATAATATCTTTTGATTTCATCGTAACTTCCCAGCTCTTCCAGAATCCTGTCGGCTTTTGCTATAGCCGGTTCTTCTTTTTTCACCATATCCAACACCTCCTCGGGTGATTCTTCTATAAATACCATCCATCGATTCACCGGTTTACTTAAATCCGGTTTCTTCTTCCTGAACTTAGGCAATTCAAGAAATCTTATTTCAAGTACATCCGTTAGCTTGCAGTCTTTATTTGAGTCTTC
>CALEGD010000009.1 GCA_937877075.1 uncultured Acholeplasmatales bacterium | reverse complement strand
TCTTTCGGGGTAATTAAATCTTTAAATTCTTCAAATACTCTACTCATAACTTACTTGTATGATATAGTAGACAACTAAATCATACATTCCTTTCTTTTATTTACGCTCTCTTAATAGTGTTTTCGAATTTTGAAAGCGGAAGGAGCGTAGCGGATGAAGCTTTCAAAATTCGCTCGGCAGATTGCCAATATATTAGCTTATCCTATATAATGTAATCAGACACTGTGGACTTTTTATTAATTTTCTATAGCTTTGACTATTTAAAGGAGTGTATTGCCACAGTTTTATCTTAATTATTTATAGTTGGATAAGTTTTAAAACTTTTATCTCCCGCAAGTCTATGATGATAAAACTAAGTGGATCAAAGCAGTTGCCGAAAATTTATTAAAGGATGTGGTTTAATGATTTATGTTGGCATTGATATTGCCAAGCAAAAACACTTTGCCGCTGCCATGACCGCTGATGGTGAAGTATTAGTTCCACCTTTTAGTTTTACTAATGATGCAGAGGGATTCAATACATTTCTTTCAAAGATTAAATCCTTTGATAAATCCGATACTTTGATTGGTCTTGAATCAACTGCACACTATGGCGAAAATCTTATTTGCTTTCTTTTTAATCTTGGTTATCAGATTTCTGTTATTAATCCAATTCAGACTTCGACTTTGCGAAAAACGAATATACGAAAGACTAAGACCGATAAAGTGGATTGTCTGTTAATAATTAAATCTATGATTGTTAATAAAACAAGACTTTATTCAAAAGCTGATATTGACTCTTTTCGCCTTAAAAGTCTTTGTCGTTTCAGGGAAAAAATTAAAAAATCTAAAACTAAACTTAAAATTCAACTTGTTACTTATGTTGATGGTATTTTCCCTGAACTGCAATATTTTTTCAAATCCGGTATCCATACTAATACATGTTACATGCTTTTAATGAAGCATCCTTCTCCAGATGAAATCGCTGCTTTACACCTTACATACTTGGTTAATCTTCTTCAGAAAGCTTCCCACGGCCGTTTCGGTAAAGAAGAAGCTATCGCTTTAAAAAGTCTGGCAAAATCATCTGTGGGTACTGGTAATACCGCTGTTTCTATTCAAATAACTCAATCTATTACACAAATTGAATTATTGGAACAGCAAATGAATATTATTGATGAAAACATCAAGTCAATTATGATTGAAATGGATTCTATAATCATGACTATCCCAGGAATCGGTTTGCTTAATGGTGCAATGATTCTTGGTGAAATCGGTGATGTTTCAAGATTCTCGAATCCTTCAAAGCTTTTAGCTTATGCCGGTTTGGATCCCACTGTGAATCAATCCGGTAAGTTTACTGCTAAAAGTACTAAAATGTCAAAACGCGGCTCCACACTTCTTCGATTTGCCTTAGTTAATGCCGCCTGGAATGTTTCACTTAATAACAAGACATTTGATGATTACTATAAGTTAAAACGCTCTCAAGGTAATAACCACTATGGGGCTCTCGGTCATGTGGCTCATAAGTTGGTTCGCGTTATCTTTAAAATTCTTAAAGATA
>CALEGD010000008.1 GCA_937877075.1 uncultured Acholeplasmatales bacterium | reverse complement strand
TTTACAATAAAAACAGATTCATCCTCAACGCTTGTTGCTTTAACTTTTATTTGTGCTTGGTGTGGTGCTTGCGAATCCACAATCAATGTGTAATCGTTCAACGAAACACCCTCTGCACCTTGTTCTAGTGAGAACGTAATTTCTTGAGAAGCTTCCTGTGGCATAACTATTGCTTTCAAATCATGCGAGCCAACTACAATCGAGTTTGACGCTGGAGAGGTTATCTCGACAGAAGTTGGTTTTACTGGTTGATTGTTATCGTCGGTTGGTGCGCAAGCAGAAAACACCAACAACAAAACAAAAAACATTGGCAGAAAAAAAGCAATCTGTTTTTTTTTGAAAAAACTGTTCATGGTTTGTTCCTCCTTTTGATGTTTTGACCAAATACATCCAAAGTAACTGATGGGTACATTATTTCAATTGTAATGACCTTTGTAAAAAAATTACTAAAACGTCCATTTTCAAATATACTATACCATATGTTTTGGTGAATTACCTTAGAAATATTTGCCAAAAACTTAAATATATTGACATCACTGATTCATATTTGCTTTATACCAAAATACGAAACCACAACAAATTGTGGAGAGCTATTAAAATTGTAATTGTGTAAAAAAAATAGAAAATAATTCAATCGCAATATCTCAACAATAACTATATAACTATCACAAAAAACAAAATTAATAAATTTGTTAACTAATCTTGAACTTCTATATTTAAATAGTCAGGCAATTCATCAAGCATTGAGCAAAAATCCTTTTGAGCAATAGCTCCACCATTAACAATAATTTGGCGTTTTCCGATTTTTTTATTGCTATAGCAAACCGTGATAACGCAGTTCCGCACTTTTATGCTTATTTGCGCTTTTTCGCAAGGGAAAAACGCTGCTGGCGAAATATGAATGCTGTCTTGTTTCACATTAATACCAAAAATGCATCTTATTAAAACCTTTATCAAAACGGTTGCACTGCCTGTATACCAATCGTTCATCGATTCGCCATCCATATTGAACTCTTCGTTGTACACATAGGAATTCGGCATGACAAAGGGTGAAGTAGATATATGTTCGTGGGTGATTGGTAGAACCTTGTACAACTGTTCCCACGCCAACTGCGGTTCATCCAAAATAAACAACGACCAAATGCAAAACATTGTTGCGTGGATATAGGTTGCGCCATTTTCGGCTGTGCCTTGTGGCAAATTGGGTATGCGCCCGACACCTTGCGTTCCCGCTTCAAAGTATGGCTCGAATGTTTTGATGCCATATTTAGAATCCAGTCTTTTGTAGCTTTGCAAAATATCTTGCTTAATACTTCTATCCCAATCATATGCACCAGATAATACCCAATAGGCATTGGAAGATGCGCTATCTCGACTTTTGCCATCAACATCGCAAAAACTTCCCACAAAATAAGAACGATTTTCGCCCCATCCATGTAATATTTTGTGCTGCCCATTGTGATTGGTACAAATTGCGTTTTGTTGCAAGCCACGCTTGAGCGATTTCAGAACACTTTGGTACTTTTGTTCGAGTTGCAAATTTGGACTGTATTTGTGCAAAATCTCCGTCATTTCAACCAGGTTTTTGCATAATTGTAATGTCGCCATGACAGAAACACCATTGCCGAACTCTTGAGATTTATCCTTAGTTGTGCCAAGTCCATCCAAAGCATCATTCCAGTCGCCATAGAGAATTTTCAAACAGTTAGTACTTGGGTCTATATTCTCCACAAGATAATCTATTATTTTTATTAAATGTTCCAAGACCGAACCACGCTCTGTGGTTAGCGAGGCTTCATTTGAAGAATATATGTAATAGCCACAGTCCTCTTTCAAAATAGAACTGTCACCTGTATAAGCTAGATAGGTATAAAGTCCATCGATAATCCAACAACCTTGATCGATAAATGCTCGCAAATCTAACAAAGGAATTTGTTTATTATCTGCTGGCAAAGAATATTGCCTGGGAACGCGTCCGTTGATGCCAATAAAGTTTAACGCTTCCAAAATTTTCGCACGACAGTCTTGCCGATTCCAAATTAATGCCGATTCTATTTGTTGAAAAACATCTCTAACACCCAGCATTGAAACGCTCGATGTTTTAGCCAAAGCACAGGACTCCACCTGGCGGATAACATTAGAAATGAAATTATTGAAATCACTATCTTCGATGCCATTTTCAAAACCTTCGAACTGCATTCGCAACATTTGATTTGACATTTGTTTAGCATTGTCTTGTCGTTCGCTTTCCAAAACCGTTTGATTAAACTTCTGTTTAGACGGTGATCGTTTTTGCAGAGCATTTGCCACTTCTAAAGATGATGTTATATCAAAGGAAATATATTGCTCTAGGCTTTGTTGTGGTTGGATTGTATAATGGACAATATCGCCAGCAACTGCCGTATCAGTGAAACTGCAAGTTGTTGTCCAAGTTGCAAAATCGCCTGAAAAAAGTGGCTTTGCACAATTGAGTGGCAAGTTTTTGGAACCGGCAAAATCCGCATGCGCTGTAACAGAGTGGATAGCATTCGCATTGTCTGCAAAGCGTTTTTCCACAGCATAGAAGGTGATATGACTATCGCGAGAAAGATCGTTGATACTAGTCATAACAAAACCGTCATCAATAACTCGGCTTTGTTTGAACCACTTTGATTCGATATCTTCTACCGGCATGTACCTCATCAAAGGGTTGAAGTAGCTCGAAAAATATATGTTTTTTTGCTGATTGGACAAATTGTTTGCATGCAAAGTTATCTCGATGCCATTTTGCTTGTTGACTGCTATTCGCACTGCAAAACGCATATCTTCGACAGCAGAAAGGTAATAAACTGCCGATGGTGAAAAGACGGTGTATCTTGTTACATTTTCGCATGGTTGTGGACAAACGCCTGTCATAGAGATTGGCTTATATGTTCCATTTTGCTTTTGTATCCCTGCAAAAAAAGCTAGATATGGCTGTTTACCATCGTCCACAAAGGGAAAAAGCGTAAATGAACTTTCATTTGCACAAATATAACCAGATTGATATGCCCATAAATAAAAACCATTGTATCCATACGGATAACGACTGTCACCCTTTACCCTTGGCAAACACAATATTGTTTTTTCATCCAAAAAGAAAGTGTTTTCGGGTAAACTAGATTGGTTTTTCTCTATTAGAGTTGATTCAATTTGCTGAAACAACTTTGAGATTTTTTCTTTCATAGAACTCCTTTATATCTACAAAATCCATCATCAATTTTGCAAGACGTTGTGTTTCTTTTGTGTTTTCTGCTTCGACAAAAAGCCTTAGCATAGGCTCTGTACCAGAAAATCTATAAAGAGCCCACGAACCATTTTCAAAAATATATTTATGGTTACGTCCAAATTGACGAACTTCAAGTAGTTTTCTGGAAAAGTCCGGCACATTATGTTGCAAAAAGCTATATACTTCATCTTTGCCAGCAATAGGGATTGTTTTTTCAACACATACATGCGTGTAATTTGCAAATTGATGAACTACTTTTACAATTTCCGAAACAGGTTTGTTCATGATGATTTGCATTTCCATAAATAATGAGGACGAAAAAGCACTGTCCTTGCCAAAAATATAACCACGGCAGGTCAATCCTCCACTAGATTCGCCACCAATAAGTGCATCGTATTGCTTGATTGCTGATGAAATATTTTTGAAGCCAACATCCACTTCGTGACAGCAAAAACCAAGTTGTTCAGCAACCTTATCCACCAAAATAGAGGTGGCACAGTTTTTAACGACATCGCCACTTTGATTGCGATATTTTACCAAGTAGTAATACAGCATTGCCAAAATATCGTTATTATTGACATAGTTGCCCTTATCGTCAATAACCCCAAGTCTATCGCCGTCACTATCCGTTGCAATGGCAAAGTCGTAGCCACATTCTACCACAGTCTTTTTTAGAGAATTGAGCATTTCTTCTGTCGGGTTTGGAAGTTGAAAATTGAAAAATGCATCGTGATTGGTGTGCAACATATCAAACTGTTTGATATTCAAGCGTTTGGCAATACGTTTTAGTCCAACTATACCAACACCATAAAGATTGTCGAACAGCACTTTTGCATTGTTGCTAGATACAGCAGGATCGATAAATGAGCATATATGCTCAACGTAGTCTTCGATATTGCAATATGGTTTGATCAAACCAATCTGTTTTGCTTTGCAAAAAGATTTTATGTTGACTTGTTGAGTTTTGGCAATTTGTTTTTCGACACGACTTGTTGTTTGGACATCAGCATCGTAGCCACCCTTAGTAAACAATTTTACTCCGTTAAATATAAACGGATTGTGGCTTGCTGTAATCATAACGCCATAGTCAAGGCACAAATTGTCGGTTGCAAACATAACTGCTGGCGAAGGAATTGCGGTGTCGTACAAAAGTACTTCTATTTGATTGCCGGCAAAAACTTCTGCCATCCATTCGGCATATTTATCAGACATAAAACGATAGTCGAAGCCAACAACAATCTTTTGCAAACAGTCATCTTCTTTCATCATCGAAGATATTGCTTGCGCTATAATTTGGACATTTTCTTTTGTAAAATCGTCGCCTATTATGCCACGAAATCCACCTGTTCCAAACTCTATCATCTACCATTCTCCTTTGTTCAAAAAAACTATATTTCTCCGTTTTTACCAATGACATGCAAAACATTTATATCCTTGTCAAAAATGACAAACTCTGCATCAAATCCAACAGCAACTCGTCCCTTGTTGAGATGCAATGCTTCTGCCGGAGTTTGACTTGCTGCTTTAATAATTTTTGGTAGTGGAATACCAGCTAATACACATTGCCTGACAAGCACATCGACAGTTGCAACACTACCTGCGAAAGCACTTCTGTCTGCAAGTTTAGCAACGCCATCTTCCACAATATATGGAACACCATTTAGCGTGCCAACAGCGCAATCGCTACCAGTAATCGAAAGCGAATCGCTGACAAGCATTATTGTGCCATCCTTTTTAAGTTTAAAAATCAAGTTGATTAGATCTAACGGAAGATGTTTCCCATCAGCAATCAACTCTACATACATATCGTCAAAATAGTAGGCACTTTCTACCACACCCAATCGGCGAAAACCACCTTTTCGGGTGATTGTAGATGTACAAGAATACAAATGCGTGATACAACGCAATCCTGATTGATAAGCGACTTTGATATCGTCGAAAACTGCATTTGTGTGTCCAGCTGATGCCAAAACACCACGTGAAGTAAGATACTTACAAAATTTTGCTTGTTTATCACGTTCGGGAGCATAACTCCACTTTTTAACAAAATCGCCAAATGATTCGATTATTTGCTTATAGTCGTTTTCAATAGGATCGGTCAAAAACTTTTGGTTTTGAGCCCCAGCCATTTCGACTGCGAAATATGGGCCTTCGATATGCGCACCAGCAATGCAACACTTGGATTTGTTGCTTTGTTGCGCTTGTTGCAAGCAGTTCAATGCTTTGGTTGTATTTTGCAAATCACTTGCCAAAGTTGTGGGTAAAATTGTTGTTGTTCCATGTGAAAAGAGATAGTCACAAGCTTTGATTGCCTCTTCAGCATTGCAAAATGTAAAATCGTACCCAACTGCACCATGCGTATGCGTGTCGATAAAACCAGCAGAAAGATAATTGTCACCAGCATCAATTTGTTCGTCAAATGGCAATTCTTCATTTGTTACTGCCGTTATTTTGCCATTTTCAAAATAGACATAACTAGCAAAAATTTCCCCATTATCAATAATTTTATTACACTTTATTCTTCTTTTCATCCGTTTTTCCTCGATAGCACGTGTTGTTTTTTCATATGTCACGCAAGAGGTTTAAAAGTGATTTTTACTTCGTGACGTTGCTTGGATAAATTAATATCGTTAAAATGAGCCAGCCCGTCATCCACACCTAGTTGTGCAAAACGAGTATTCTCAAACAAAAGGTTCTGACAATTTTCCACATGTCCACAAACCGCTTGTGCAGTAGCCACAACATATTTGTTGCCGTCGAAGCAATACCTAAAATGCAATGGATACAATGCACCTTCGCCACTAACACCAAAAACTATATACTCTATTGCCTTGTTTTGTGTTGCAAAACGATAACTATAACAGCCTCCTGTTTCAAACAACGCAACTGTAGGTTTTGTTACGCCATCGAACAAAACAGTTTCTTCTTCATCTTGATATTTAATGCGAATTTGCGTTTTAACTGTTGAATAGGGATCGTAAAGCATCATTTCTGCATACAAAACGCCCTTTTCGTTTGTGCATATATCTTGTTTGAGTTGCTCAATTTTGGCAAAAATACCTTTATATTTATTTTCAAAACCATCAAAACAACTCTTTATATTTGGTCTATACTTGCCCCAAAGGTAATTAGCATTGGCTTTTAGCTTGTAAAAGCTTTGCTCAACAAAAGTAATTTTGTCCAAAAAGTATTGGGTTTCTTTGTTTTTCGAAACATAGTTGTCGAATATTTCCACCCCAAGTTTTTGGATATACAAATTGAGATATATTTCCAAAATATAATCAAAAATATCCAAAAGAATATCGTATGCCAAACCTTGGGCGGAAACGACAAACTTTTCCAATTGCGTAAGATTGTATTGTAACAAATCTCGATACATCAATTTTAGCATGTAATCGCCCTCGCAGACATTTGCCACGTTCATGTTGTTTCCACATTCCACAATGTTAAGTGACAACACAAGTTTGGCTGCCTCTTCGTTATTTAAAAGTTGAGTATATACCTTTACTTTGTCAGAGCACCGACCACTCCAAAGCGCGCCTGCATAGGCAATGCATGGATATGCGCCTTGATAGAACGATTCCGACCTGCGCCAAGTAGTCATAATTGCGCCAATAGGTTTGTGTTGACTAGCGTAGTTAGTAAAGGTTTCCACGTTGTATGTTGAAGATGCTCTGTGCGCATAGGTGCAAAACATATATTGAAAACCAAGTTGATCATACAACTTGAACCAATCTTTTTTGATACGGTTTGTCCAATGTCCTTGTGGCTCGTCGTCCATAAAAACATAGTTCCAATTGCACATAATGATATCACGCGGAAGCTGATCGACAATGTCAGCGTATTCGAAAAAGTCATCCCACATCATCATTGTTTTACCCATTGATGTTACCAGTTGGTGTGTGTGCAAAATGTGGCGTAAAAAGAGTTGTGCTTTTCCAACTTGTTTTGCAGCTTTTTGGCAAGTGGGACAAACTGCCAAATCAAAAGGCTCGTCCAAGCCAACATGCACATATTTACTGTGGAACAACGAACAAACATCCATAATGTACTTATCCATGAACTTGTGTAGGTCAGGATTTGAAATACAACCACAAGAGCCGTGTTCAAAAGGGGAAAAACCACGTCCTTCACTTTTATTCTTGATTTCTGAAAAACCTTCTAGCTGTGGATAGCAAAAAAACTTTTCCAAATGATCTAAGTTTTCCAAAGCTGGGATTACATCAAGGCCCAAACTTTCCGCATACGCAACAATTTCCATTATTTCTTCGGCAGAATAGGTATCGTCATTATTGAAAAAATACGTGTCTTCGGTGCGAACAGCATTTTCCAAATACAACACAAGGGCGTTGTAGCCATTTTGTACCGCAAAATCAGCATACGATTTTACAAACTCTATAGTTTCTTTTTGACGTGCAAGATCTAATTGCAGACATCTCATTTTCAGTTGCATACTTTTTTCTCCTTGATAACGTTTACTATTTCATCAACAAAGCGTCAAATGCACTTCGTCTATAACACATTCTCCAACACATTCAATAACTAATTTGATGTGTTCTGTTTGTTGGTGATCAATTTTTAAGACTCCTTGAAGTGTGTTTGACGAAGAATCCATTTGCAAAACATCGCTTTGTCCAACCACTTGTAAATCAGGATCAATCTTATTGGCTTGTCCAGATAAAAATTGGAAATACACCATGACTTTGCCATTTGTTTTACCTGTCAATTGCAAGTTATATTGAAAATTGGCATACTGTGCATATATTGTTTGTTCTGCTCTTCCATCTTTCAATAAAAGCTGATTATCCCTTATTGCGCCACCCTGTATTTTCCACGAGAAAATCTCTCTACCATTGAAACTTGTTGTTTGTGCCGGAGAACTAAAATCCGAATTGGCTATATAGTTTGTTTGTGGAACAGGTTTATTTCCCAAATCTATACCGGTAAAGCAAAGTTGACTTTCCTTTTCGGCGCTACCATCCAGGCATGGATCGGAATATTGCGTTATACGAACCCAATCGATATACATATATGCTTTTTCAAATAACGGATCGCCTAGCCATGCAATAGCATTTTGAAATAACGATGCAACCCAAAAAGTTGCAGTGTACTTGGGAACAGCCTCATTAATGCGCAAAACTTTTTTGCCATCAAGATACCAAATCACTCCACAGTCGGCGTTTTCTTCGTCTGTACGCCACTCGAAAGACAATATATGCCATTGACCATCGTTAAGTGGAATTGTATCAACCACTTGCGAACTGCAAATTTTGTTGTCGGAATTTAAATATTTTTCGTATGTTGTACCCGTCCAATGACGATAGTCGCCACCATGTGGCGCTTCCAGGTCAATTTCACTATACTTTAACGTTTCCATACTATCTGACCAGTTGTTAAAATATGTCCAGATTGCACTACATTGTCCAACACGTGGAACAACCTTCATGCGAACTTCATATTTGCCCGGTCCAAAAAGCTGTTTGGTTACTATACCACCACCTTGCCTTTTTTTGCCAACATCCGCAGTTAAGTCACCATTGGAACAAATCACAACCAAACCGCCTGTTGCGCCATTTGCACTAACTTGATAGGCATCAGTAGTAACCATACAATTATCTTGTGAATACCCGTTATTTTTTTGACTTTTCCAACGTTCGTTTAGCGCACGCCAAACATTAGAACGGATTCCTTGTGAAAAGTCATCAAAAAAAACCTCTCTGACTATTGGGGGTTTGTTCCATTCTTTCATAATAACTCCTCAGTTTGTTTTTGCATGAGAATGCTTGCACTGTCTACATCTGTAAACATCACAGCATGTTCGTGACGTCGCATGATTGTAGCAGGAACCGTTTCGCTGATTTCGTCCATCATTGTGTGGTAAACAGCAGATGCCTTGTGTAGCGTTGGAACTGTACAGAACATATATTTTGCCGATGTCAATGTCGGGATAGTCAATGTAACAGCATACTTTGGTACTTCGTCAAGGGTATCGAACGTTTTGTCGTTAACTTGTTGATGACGACACTCTTCACCCAAATCAACAACTTTGACTAATTTGCAATCATTAAAATCTGCAACATGTGGATCATTGAAAGCAATATGACCGTTTTCACCAATTCCTAAACAGACAATGTCTATTGAATGATCTTTAAGTAGTTGTTCATAACGATTGCACAATTCATCCGAAGGTCCTGTTGTCCCGATATAGTAAACTGCTTTCATATTTACATGTTTGAATATTGCATTATCGAGATAGTATCCAAATGATTTAGGCGAACCTTTTTCCAGACCTATATATTCATCCATATGAAAAGCAATAACACGCGACCAATCAATATCTTTTTCCTGCACCAAATAAGATAAAACCTCATTTTGTGATGGAGCAGCAGCAAAAATCATATTGATTTCCTTTTGACATTTAAGTAATTTTCTCATGACTTCAGCAATTTGTCTACCGGCATATTTTCCCATTGAATCCCTGTCGGAAAAAACATTGCATACCAAACGATCTTTTTTGTACTCTTTAATAAACATGATAACTCCTAAAAATAATTTTTCTAAGGTCATTATACCATGGGAAAACCAAAAATCCTTTTGATATATTGTCTAAAAGCTTAAATATATTGACATTAAAAAAGAACTATGCTAAACTACCAAAGAAAGGAGAGTGGAACAATATGCGAGAAATAAAAGTATTTCCATCCAGAGTTAAAAATGCCGAAGTATTACACAAACATGGAAGCAAAAGCGAAATTAACGAATTTTATTTTATGCACATACATAGCCATTACGAAATTTATTTTAGTCAAAGTGACAACAATAAATTTTTTGTGGATAATAAAATATACGATGTACAGAAAAATGATTTGTTTTTATTCAATAACACCGATGCACACAAAATCTCCATCTCATCCATCGAGGATTATGACCGATATGTAGTCAACTTTTCTCCAAAGGTTGTAACAAAGTACGATCAATCTATGTCGTTTTTGCTAGATTGCTTTACTAACTCGAAATCATCACGAAGGCATAAACTTTCCCTTTCCGATATAGAAGCTCAAATTTTTTTGTCCATAGTTAACAAAATGATAGATTTAAACAGCAATGATACACCACACAAAGATATAAAAATGGATTTGTTCTTGTTGCAGTTGCTTTTGTTTATCAACGACAGTTTCGACAAAAAACCGCACTATAACACTGAAACAAACGAAGACCCAAGACTAAACGAAATAATGAAGTTTATCCAAGAAAACTACAGTTATCCTATTTCGCTAGATATGCTAAGCAGCAAGTTTTCGTTCAACAAATATTATCTTTGCCGCATATTCAAGGAAAAGATGGGTTTTGGCATTAGCGATTACATCAAATCGTGCAGATTGTCTAAAGCAATACTGCTCTTGCAAGAAGGTATGCCCGTTTCTGACGTTGCACTAAAAACAGGTTTTGGAAGTGATACCTATTTTATTTCCACATTTAAAAAAAACTTTGGAACTACACCAAAACAATATCTGAAAAAAATTTAAAAAAGACGAGGAGTAACAATGAACAATTTTGTTAAACTATGCAATGAAATAGATATTCCTACACAGGTCGTAGAAATACTGTTAAGAACACAAATACCTTTTGACGAAACACAAACATATTTACTTATTAACCAATTGACAAAAAAAGATCAATATAAAATTGCATATCAATGGCTAAAACAATTTGATTGGTTTGTTCAACTGAAAGTTATGCTTATGGCTGGACTAGCGACAGAAAAACAATATGAACTTTTAGGTATTGATCACCTTATTTTTGTTGACACATTTAAATGCTTTTCAAGATTTATCAACGAACACAAAATTAGTTATGGCGAATATGGTTTTGATCGAGGTTTTTGGGTAGGTCGCCAACTTTCTTGTTTGCTTTTCCGTCTAGGCGAATTGGAATTTGAACTCAGTACCTTGGAAGATAAACTTGCCATTTCCATTCATATTCCATCAGATTGTGACCTAACCCCAAGCAAATTGGACGAATCCTTTGCTATTGCTAAAAACTTTTTTTCAAAAAAATTCAAAAAATATTCAAGCGCACCTTTTTTTTGCTATTGTTGGCTTGTCTCGCCAAATTTAAAACTTGTTTTACCTGCGACATCAAAAATCCTTATGTTCCAAAATAGATTTGATATTGTAAAATTAGACGAAGAAGGCACCGGCTATATTCAATGGGTTTTCAAAAATAAAAACCTTTCGCCACAAGATTTTCCCGAAAACACCTCGTTGCAAATCAATATAAAGCGCCACATTCTAAATGGTGGCAAAATTGGTGAAGCTTTGGGTATTTTGAAATAATTCGCAATTATAATCCATAATAATAGATAATCACCATCAAATCCAAGATACATTCTTGTGTAACATTTTTCCAATTTTCAATCCAGCAATACTTTTTATAATGTGTTCTTATTAACCTTCTGTGTTTTTGTAGAGCTTTTGCGTTTTAGCTAACATAAAAAGGAAAAAAGCCTTCAAATCACTCAGTACAAGCAACCTGCAAACTTGCATTTGGATACGAAAAAGGGGATTTTCTCCCCCTATTTTCGTAAAAAAGGGGCTGTAAAGAAATAAAATAGCCTACAAAAAAGGTGAAACCTTTAGGACGAAAACCCTTTGCTTCACCTTTTGTGCGTTATATTGACTATATAAAAATAAGGCCTCTTATGGTATAATAGATATATATACATCCGACCAAGTTTGTATATAAATATTATCCAAGAGAGGCTTATTTTATGTCTAATTTCTTAGCACAATCTAATTATATCACAACTCAAATTCAATTACCACTAAATCTAGAAGTAACTTTCAAAGTAACTGATGAAGTTATTACTTTTAATGATCTTGTAAAGGATATTGATTTTAATAAATTCTTTTTTAAAAAAGACATTTATAATACTGAAACTAGAGGTAGAAAGCAAAAATCAAGAGCTAACATTTTAAAAGCTCCTCCTGACAGATCTATGTATCTGTTAATATTATACAATAATTTGTATTCAATTTCAAGTTTAGCTTGAATGAATATCCAAAGCGCAACTTGTATTAATTTGTTTAGATGCATTTTGCTTCCTCCTGACATGCAGATGCTGGCTATGGCTGTTTTGATTACTATAGATTTTGTTTTTTAAATTCTAGAAATATATATTTTTTATAAACATAAAACTTAATTTGATCTTTATTTTTGATTTCAATGCCATCTTTGAATAATTTAAAATCATCAATTTTAAATAGATGTTTAGTTTTTATCCCTTTCTCTTTTAAAACCTTGTCATCATATTTACTAAATGACATTGCAAATAAACAAATCAATATAATAAATATATAAACTCCCCAAACAAACAAAAGTTCATATAATGGAACTAAAATAGCAACTAAAGAGACAATTATACAAATCAACGCAAACCATAAGAACATTTTTGTTAAGTTACTTTTATTATATGCTGCAATTGCTCGCGCATCATTATATCCTTAGAACTTAATCATAGTAACACCATTCCTTTACAATATTTTATCACGTTTCCACCAATTTTCCTATAATTTGTTAGGTAATCGTTAAATTGTTGAATAGCAATTAAAAAAGAGCTCTAATAATAGTCTAGAGTCGAACTATAACAGGTCTCCTAAAAACTGGCGGATAGGAGATTTTTCCCTTTCTGCCAAAGAAAAAAGGCTTGATAACTATGTATCAAACCATTACTTCTAATATGAAAGAAAACTCCAATTTTGATACAATGCGTACACCTTGATAAATTTCAAGATTTTGCGTACACACTGATAAAATCTTTGCGTACACCAATATTTAGATTTTTCACTGTGATCATTGAAGCATAGGTTATTAAATATAATTGTTTTTATAGTAGTTTCATAATTTTTTCCAATTGCCCTCTAAAAAAATCGACATTTATAACGCCAGTTGAAATACCGCCATGCGAAAAGTTTTTAACAAAAAAATATTCTCTTTTTTCTGAAGTCAAATCGCATCCAGTAAGTTTTTTATAAACTTCTAAATAATCAACCCTAAACTTCTCTTTGCTTATTGGCATTTTAATATTGGAAAATTCTCTAGCCATCGCACCCCATAAGAATGGTGTGCCCCTAGAACCCCAACCACCAGTTAATTCGTAGAATAACAAAAAAACATGCGATGTATTTTCTATAGGTTTTTCTTGATCCAACCTATCAAGTTCTTCTATTATATCTTTGGTATAAAAAATATCACCCTCCTGGTATAAATCAAATACAGATTTTTCATCAAACTCTATAACAACCTTAAAAAATCTTTTAGAAATATCTACTGGTATTTTTTTAGCAAATATATCGTACGACTCTTGTTCACATAATAATTGTGCTTTATTTAAATTTCGTCTCTTCATCTAAATATACCCCCTTTAAGCATATATAAAAATTTTATATTAATTATAGTTCCAATAAGTGTCTTTCCGACCTTATATTTATTTTATCATAAAAGGAATTAAAAAAGAAGAATTTTAAGCTTCTTCCGTAATTGTAATGGTTGATGCATTTTCATAATTTCTATTATATTTATTAACAGGTATCTTTGTTGCATCCAATATGTGTACCGTAGGACGAATAGAGTTACATTTAAACCTTCTTTGTTTGAATGTTACTTTAACTGATTTATCATTATAAGATAAATCATATAGGCTTTTTTCAAATTCTTGATGAATATACTTCGATTCAACACCACAACAAGTGCAAGTTGCGGTATAGGTGGTATTGATTATAAAGAATTCATAAGAATCTTCTGTTTCATTAACGCTATCAAGGATAAAATTATTGAATCTCGTGGCAATATACTCTTTCATTAGTAGCTTCTCCTATATGTAAAATATTACCACAATTTGAGAGAAATGTCAATGATTGTGAGACAATAGTTATATTGGCCGCAGATTAAAGTAAAAAATATAATTTACACGAATAGACTGATATGAAATAATTAAAGAATGCTAAGATATAATTAAAAAGTGTATGAAAATCTAGGAATAATTAAATAGTGTTATTTTACTAGGGAATAATTAAAAAGTGTAAATAGGCAAAATAAAAAGGCTTCAATGAAGTGACGCAAATCACTCACTGAAGCCAAATTACCTTTAAAATGAGATGAAAACCTCATATTTCTATCTGTTTTATTCTATTTAATCCTTAATACAACCAGATTTATTGTATCAAAGTAATTGTTCTTTTATGAAAGTGAACACCAATTTTGATACAATGTGTACACCTATCTAATGTAAAATTATAGGTTTTCCCTGATTAAATTGATTGCAGTAATACATTCATTTATATTACTAACTTTTGAAAGTTCAAGTGTTATAAAATTATTGTAATTATGCTCTTTCAATGTCTTCAAACAACTAAGTAAATCTAGATTGCCGAATCTAGGTTTTAATACATTATTATCAAAATATCCTTGAACATGTATATTATATATTTTATCAATAAATGTTATTAATTTATCAAAGTCATTATTAAAGGAACACCAATTTAAATCTAAAGTGAAGCCGTAATTTTCAGGCATAAAATCATAGAGTTTTTTCCATACTTTATAATTCGAAAGAGTGTTATCACTAATAGGAATGTTTTCATAAGTAATTTTAAAACTATATTGTTTTGATACTTCATAAACCATCTTATGCAGTTTATTTATATCAAGAACACCATTATATGTATCCCATAGATGAATTACTACTAACTTAGCGTTTAATACTTTAGCTCCTAACAAATTCTCATTTAGTATTTGCTTACCTCTTAAAATAAGCCCATCATCATTAGAACATAGATAATTTCCAACATCACGATTAACGTGAACTGAATACGCTTTAATATTACTTGCTTTTATAAATTCAGCTACTTCATGAACTCCAATCTTTTTAATAGTATTAAAATCAGCTGATGTAGGTGTAAGTGGACGAGAAATTTCATCCCATTCAGGTAAAAAAACAAATTCTATTCCATCAATATCTAGTTGTTTAACAACTGTAGGAATAGATGAATATTCATAAAAATGCTTACCAGTTGCTTTTGGTAAAATAGCGGTAGATATTAGATATTTTTTCATATACCCTCCAAATAAATATTAGTTATCCTTTTTATTATTTCCGTCCAATCTAATGAACCTAATATCAATATCTTTTGAGTAATGATATGACAAACTCATTACTAGTATTAATACTAACATTATTAAAAATACAATTGAAAAATAAGCTAAAATAATTGCTATTTAGGATAAGTGATTGTTTTTCTGTATATCTTTCACCTTTTAATTTCTCATCAACTGTTACATCATATAAATCAGCCACAGCAGAGATAATTTTAATGTCTGGTATTCCATTTATGCTTTCCCATCTAGAAATATTTTTTGGTCATAACACTAATTGGTTTGCAACCTCTTCTTGAGTAAATCCTTTGGCCCACTAGAATGCCACTTTCTTCCGCAATAACAACAAATTCTTGCTTATTATTTGAAAGTGAATCTTTTATGTTATCCATACTGTTATCACCTTTACCATTAAATTGTTCATTTAATATATATAACTGTTCCGCATCTTCTACAGTTGCTGATCTTACCATCGTATAACCTCCACAAAATACAATTAATCGAACTATAAATTATCTAATTATATATACTGATATTATAAGGAAATTTCCATTTTAAGTAAATGTTTTATATTTTCAAAAAAAAAATTCAGGAATATTAAATCCTGAATTCAATTAATTTTAAAATATGGGGCGACCGATGGGAATCGAACCCACGAGTGCCGGAGCCACAATCCGGAGCGTTAACCACTTCGCCACGATCGCCATTCAAATGGCAGGGGTAGAAGGATTCGAACCCTCATCTACGGTTTTGGAGACCGCTGCTCTACCCTTGAACTATACCCCTATAATCCATTGCTATAATATTATACTAAATTTTTTACTTTTTTGCAAGCATATTTTAAAGAATTCCAAACAAAAAGCAGCCTTTGCTGCTTTTTTAAGACACTAATTTTTTATACCTTTTAATGCCAATATTTGATAATAAAAAACTAACAGTAATAACTAGCAAGGCCTCAATTCCTAACAGTATCAAATATCCAAGTAAAATATTACTGGTATTATTAACAACGATAATACCCGGTACAAGTACCATGGCACTACCGAGAAAACCAGAGAGCATGGTTAAAAGTACACTCACACTTTGTTTTACTATCTTGGTTTCATTTTCTATATCAAATCTTGGAAAGAGGATATTTAGAAACAATCCGGAAACACTCATATAAAATGCCAATAATGACGGAATGATTAACATAAAAATTGAATCTATTATATTAATTTCAATAATAAAGTTTGCAATAATAACATTAATTACAATAAACGGAATCGTAACCAAAAGATTCAAGAATATTTTGGCGTTAAAAATTTGCTTTTCTTGAACCGGTGCAGTTCTAATTATCCAAAACTGTTTTCCTTCCATTGAAAGAGAACAGGATGTTGTCGAGGTAATCCCCAGCATAAAACTAAACATAGCTGTCAGTCCAAAAGGAATCATTCCTTGTATACTTGCATCAATTGGTAGTTCCTTAAGAATTGGTTTCATATTAATAGCCATAATTACCAAAAGGATGGTTGTTAAAACCGGACCGACTAGGGTATTCATAACATAGATATTTGAAGAGAAATATCTTTTTATTTCTCTTTTAAAGAGAGCCCTATTCTGAGTAGATTTCTTTAAAGTAGTCATTTTAAAGTTCTTCCGAACATAAGCGCCCCTTGTTCTCATGCTTGCCTTTGCATATGAACGACCGACTAAGTAAACAAAGCCATAGAAAGGCAGGGTTGAAATAGCGATAAATATTAATAAACTTAACCAATCCCCGAGCAAGCTCTTATAAATAAGGTCTCCGACTCTTAGTTTATTTAAAAGTTGATTAATGTCTTGAGCATATTTACCGGGGTTTTCTTCGATAGCAGAAGTTTGAAAACTGATATACATGATAAATACCAGAAAAAACAAAGTAAGTATCAACGATAAAAAGTTTTTGTAACGGAATTTGGAAGTAATGAAGCCGATTAAATAAGATAGTAGACTTGCTATCGTAATAATTGCCAGCGGCATAAGCAGAAATACCGGCAAGGAAAGAATCCAAAAAACCAAATCAGTGGGATTATAGACTGCATAAACAATAACAGTTGGCAGATACAATACAAACAAGGTTACATAATTTATCAGAAGCAAATAAAAGAGTTTGCTGGCAAAAATAGTTCGCGGTTTAACCGGGAGTGCCATCAACATATCAAAATCATTACTCCGGAAAAGATAACCATTAGCTGTCGTCAGAGTGGTCATAAATGAAATTAAAGTTCCTGCCGTAAGACCCAAAGGAAGAATCAAACTAGGCATTCCCTGCTCAGCAAACATACCTCCGAACAAAAACAAATAGAGAAAAGCAAAACCAAAAGTTGCCAGAGAAACAATAATAACCAGTATTATTGCCCATACGGAAATTTTTCCCGTTGACTTTTTTCTTAGTTTATTTAAACCAAGGGTATTGATGATATTCGCTTTCAAAAGTATCCAAAGTTTATTCATTGTTAACTAACTCCAAAAAGACATCTTCCAAACTGCTATTACCTTTTACTTCATCCATTGTTCCGTAGGCAACTATCTTTCCATCTTTGATAATTGCAATATGATCGCATAGTTTTTCCGCTACTTCAAGTACATGAGTAGAGAAAAATACTGAAGTTCCAAAATCACACATCTCTTTCATTATTTCTTTAACTGAATGAGCTGCTTTCGGATCCAGTCCGACAAATGGTTCATCAAGCACCAATAATTTCGGTTTTCTTACCAAAGCAGAAATCAAAGTCAATTTTTGTTTCATTCCATGCGAATAAGTTGAAATCGTGTCTCCTAAATTCTTTTTGATTTCAAATATATCAGCATATTTATTTATTTCTTGATTTCTTTGTTCAACCGAGATATTGTAAATATCACAAATAAAATTTAAAAACTGAACTCCTGTCATTTGTTCATAGAGATCGGGATTATCTGGAATATACGCCAGTTGTTGTTTACAACCGATTGGATCCTCACGCAAGGATTTACCATTAATTAAGATTTCACCTTCTTCAAAATCAAGGATTCCAACCGCACATTTAATGGTTGTTGTCTTTCCGGCACCGTTATGTCCAATAAAACCAAAAACTTCACCGTCATTGATTTTTAAAGTAACATTATCAACAGCCTTTTTTCCTTTCGAATAAGATTTAGAGAGATTACGAATTTCAAGCATTTTATTCACCAAAATTACCTTTCTGTATTATTTCATGATTTTATGTTTAAAATGTATAAAAAGCTTATCCACCTCATAATTTGATATAGGAGGATAAAAAAATGGATAAAATCTTAGGTCAGTATCTACCAGTTGCAAGTGCGGTTATATCTTTACTTGCTTTTATAGTCTCTTTGATTACCGAAGGAATCAAAAACATAGGTTTTCTAAAAAAGGTCCCGACAAATATAGTTGTTCTCGTGATATCAATACTACTCTGTATTATCACTTATTTAGGGGCTTGTTCAATCTTTAATCTAAGAGTTCATTGGTATAGTGTTGTCGGAAGTTTCCTGGGAGGCTTTGTTGTGAGTTATATTTCAACCTATGGTTGGGAAAAATTCAATGCTCTTTATTTGCGTTATCAAAGAAGCAAAGAAAATTCAGTTCCTAAAAGTTAATTAATCTTTTGAAAGAGAAACCTGATTTGAAACAGCTAGGCTGTAAGCGGGAACTTAAGTAAATCAGGTCGCTCTTCCTTAATATTATATCATTTAAAGGCATAATCTTAAAGAAAAAGTTAAGGGTAAATTCTTAACTTTTTGTATATTGACTTCTATTAGAATTTCATCAATCCAATATATTCTCGGGAACATGGAATGCGAACATTAACATTCCTTTTTAATTCTTAACCCCATCGTCCTGTGTGTTTCAGAAATAATTTTCCTTTTGGCATTTTTTATCTTATTCAGAGTATACACTGATCAATATAATTTAAATAAGTCAGGATATTAATAATCAAGGTCTTTAATCTCTACTATTTGGAATTTATTTGGCCTAATCTTATAATTTTTTTTAATAGCAAAAAAGCATCTCAATTTCTGTATAATACAGTTTGAAATGCTTTATTAAATAAACTTGAAATTTAAATTATTTATCTTTATCTAATTTTTGCTTTTGTTAGAATGTCATCCATTCTTAGTGCAATCTCTGCACCAAGGTTGCGGTAAGGTTCGCCGTTTACATTTCCAGGATAATATCCGGGATGAAGAACAATATCGGAAAGTTCCTCGTCTTCTTTCATCGCTTCATAAACGTCGAACATTGTTGAGCAGTAACCAACATAAGAAGCATTCTCCAACGCATTATCATAATCCAAGAAGAAATTAATGAATTGATGTGCTAAATCTACTTTTGTTGCAGTTGTAGGGATAACCATCGCATCAAACCAGATATTATTATTTTCGGTCGGAACATACATATCAAAAGTAATTTCGGTTTCTGTTTCCAAAGCTAAGAAAACTTGATCGAAGTAGTCTCCTGAATATACAAGTGCGATATCAAGGTTTTGGGAAACTACAGCACTTTTTAGTTCGTCTGTTCCCCATTGAGAATAAAAGTTGTTTTTAAGTAGTGTTTCTATCTCATTCAATTTTTCCGCACTGGTCTCGTTAAGACTGTAATTTAGATATAATTCAGCCGCTGCAACAGCATCACGACTGGAATCATACATCCCGACACTAACTCCAGCAGGAATGATTTCTCTTTCAAAGAATACCTTCCAGCCATTATTCTCTACAAGTTCCTTAACCCCGGCTTTCTTTTTATTATACATAATTCCGAGTGTACCCCAAAAATAAGGTACCGAATAATCTTGATTTCCGGTGAAATAATTTTCCCGTAACTCTTGAAGTTGGGTGTCGAATTTAGAAACATCA
Organism: uncultured Acholeplasmatales bacterium; assembly: GCA_937877075.1. GTDB lineage: Bacteria > Bacillota_I > Bacilli_A > ML615J-28 > CAG-698 > DTU067. The sequence continues at coordinate 18,670 of CALEGD010000008.1, read as the reverse complement.
TAATTGGGAAGTTTGGAATAATCAAGTTTGATTAACAGCTCCTCCGTATGCATTCTTTCAATCATATAATCGCTGGGAATTACTATATCGTATTTTCCGGCTCTATTTTTGATTTTATTATACATCGCTTCGTTGGATGTAGCTGTGTCTAGTACAACCTTGACATTGAATTCTTTTTCAAACTCCCGGATAAGATCTTTATTAATATATTCTTCCCAGTTCAAAACATAAAGTTTCTCCCGGCTGTCACAGCCGACAAAAACAATAAACGCTAGAATTAAACTAAGAAACAGAATTATTTTTTTCATTATTATTTTAAATTAACCTTTCTTAAATTTCTTTGTTTTCTGATAGACATAAGATTATAAATCACCAATATCAGGATAGCTATAAGAGATACAATCGAGTTGTAGGCATAGGCTTTCGGCCAAGCCAAGGTCCGTCCTGATTGTTTTTGACTTGCATAAAGCCACATCGAGAAGTTTTTTACTTCTTCTCCCGATACCATATAACTAATTACAAAATCATCAAAACTCATTGTAAAGGCCAGAAACATTCCTGTTAGTACTCCTGTGCTAATCGAAGGAATGAGAACCTTAGTAAGAGCACTCCTTGGCGTACAGCCAAGATCCAAGGCCGCATCATAGAGATTTTTATCGACCTCATTTAATTTTGGAAGTACTGATAATACTACATAAGGAATACAAAAGAAGATGTGAGCAATTAACATCGTCCCATACCCCAAAATGAATTCATTACCTACAAGAATTCCAACAAATTTAAATATAAAAAACAAAGAAACTCCGGTAACAACATCCGCATTTAAAACTGGAACATTGTTAAGGATGAGGAGATTTTGTCTCCTTTTTTTATTTAAAGAGTTAATGCCAATTGCTGCAAGGGTTCCAAGAATGGTGCTGATAATAGTTGCAAGGATGGCAATTGTAATTGTGTTAGTAATCGCCCGAACTAAAGCATCATCTTTAAATAATTCTTGATACCAGCGAAGCGTAAAACCGCCAAAGTCGGTGCCTTGCCCATTGGCATTAAATGATTGAATTACAATAATGAGAATCGGAAAATAAAGTAGAAACATTACAATAGCAAGAAAAAAGAATTTCAAACTTGTATTGGTTTTTCCGATTATTTTTCTTTTTATATTTGGTGCCATCATAATAAGGTCTCTCCTTCCGCATCAATCTTGCTGATGATGTAAAGGGCTCCCATTACAATCACCAAAACAAGAATGGAAATCAAACTTCCAACCGGATAGTCGGAAAGTTGATTAGTAAGGCCCATCTTTTCTTCAATAATGTTTCCGATTAGTTTAATATTGCCTTTGGAAACAATATAAGGGATGGTGAATCCGGTAGCGCAGGGCAGAAATACCATGATAATGCCACTGCTTACACCTTTTAAAGAAAGAGGTAATGTCACTTGTCTAAATGTTTGGATATTATTAGCACCAAGATCTTTGCTTGCTTCAAGCAAAGAAGGATCAATCTTTTCCAAAACCGTATAGATTGGAAAAATCATAAACGGTAAATAAACAATGACCATAACCAAAACGACAGCAGCTTCCGTGCCACTAAAGTTGAGGCTGATTCCCATAACATTTTTTAGGAATCCTTCGGGAAGCAAAAGTTTATTTATAGTATTTACTCTTAAGAGTAAATTTGTAAACATCGGTAGAATCAAAATGAGTAAGAACATAAAACGGTTTGCAATCTTCAGGTTGGAAATAATGTAAGCAACCGGATAACCAATCAAGACACAAAAAAGGGTTGCAAGTCCTGCTAATTGAAAAGAATGTCCCAAAGCGATTAGATATTCGCGTTTAAAAGTCTTTGAGAAAGCTTCTAGACTGTATTTTGCGGTTGTTAAGTCCAAACCTTCAATATCCAAAAATGACAAAATCAACATTAGAAAAATCGGAAGGACAGTTAAGATTATCATCCAAATTAAATAAGGAGTTGCGAAAATCCGATATTTGTTCATCAGTTCACCTTCATGAGATGTATCTCGTAAGGGTCAACGGATAATCCAATCTTATCACCAACCTTAACATTTTCATATTGATGGATAACAAATTCTTGGCCTTGGATAATAGCACAGATTTCAAAATGAACTCCCTTGAATGTTGTCGCATCAACAACTCCGACTAATTTAGCCTGTTCAAGTGAAACAGTATCAAAGTCTTCGGGACGGATAACCACATCACAAGGTTCTCCGACTTCAAAGTTTTCGTCGACACAATCAAAGACAGCTCCCATAAATTCGACTCTCTTATTGCCTAAGTAAGTTCCCCTAATGATATTGCTTTCGCCGATAAAACTCGCTACAAAACGATTTTTCGGCTCATTATAGATATCTTCGGGAGTTCCTATTTGTTGTATTAAACCATTATTTAATACGACAACGGTATCAGACATCGAAAGAGCTTCCTCTTGATCATGAGTTACAAAGATAAAGGTAATTCCTAGTTCTCTTTGCATTTCCTTTAATTCATATTGCATGTTTTGTCTTAACTTCAAATCCAGTGCGGCAAGTGGTTCATCAAGCAAGAGAATTTTCGGACGATTGACGATGGCGCGGGCAATAGCGACTCTTTGTTGTTCACCGCCGGAAAGCTGATGGACCTTACGTCGTTCCATACCTTCAAGTTTGACCATCTTTAAGGCGGCTCTTACTTCTTCTTCAATCAAATGAGGACTGAGCATTAACTTCTTGGCAGCTTTAATCTCCTCTTCCCAACGTTTATTGGTTAGTTTTAAAAGTTTTTCTAAAGCAATAAGTTCTTCTTCATTGGCAATTTTCTTGAGTTCTCTTAACTCTTCGGAATGTTTCCCGTTCTTTTGCCAGAACTTATTATTTTTATTTTCATCGATTATTTTTTCTTTAAGTTCCCGAAGCCTTTCTCTGGCTTCCTTAACTTCATCGTCGCGCTTATTTTCTTCTTCTATTCTCTCTTCTATTTCAGAAATCTTCTTGGAGTATCTTTTTTCAACATCCTGAAGTTTCAGCTCGACTAATTTATCTCGTTCTTCAATAATTTGTTCTTTGATCTCTTTTTTTATTTCTAGTAAACGAGTTCTAATTTCCATCCTTTCGGATTTCGTAGTTAGCTTCTTATTTAGTTTCCTTTGGAGTTCACGTCGCTCTTGTTCATATTGTTTCCGAACATTACTCTTCAATTCTTCAAATATCCGATTGAAGTTTCTTAATCCAAAAGCAATATTATCAAAGACATTAAGATGAGGAAACAAGGCGTAACGTTGAAAAACGGTGTTGATCGGTCGCTGATAAGGTGGCAAATCATTGACAACCTCCCCATTTAACACAATCTCACCGGAGTCGGGCGATTCAAAGCCCCCGATTATTCTTAATGTGGTAGTCTTCCCACAACCGGAAGGGCCGACAAGAGTAATGAATTCATTCTCGTTAACATAAAGATTAAGATTGTTTACGACAATTTCATCATCAAATTTCTTAACGATGTTTCTTAATTCAATGATTTTTTTTCCCATATTACTCCATTTCCAAAAAAAAAATGAGTTGGCATCTGCCAGCTCTAATTTTAACAATAATGGTGACCCGTACGGGATTCGAACCCGTGAATGCATGCGTGAAAGGCATGTGAGTTAACCATTTCTCCAACGGGCCATCTGGCGGAGTAGAAGGGATTTGAACCCTTGCGCCGGTCACCCGGCCTATGCCCTTAGCAGGGGCACCTCTTCAGCCTCTTGAGTACTACTCCATAATTGTTGTTATCATATGATACTAAATACCTTGAAAAATGTCAAGCATTAGGGGGAATAACCCCCTAATGTTTTTATTCAATTATTCCCATTGCCCGATCCAATTCTTTTCGAATATCATTGGAAGTTAGAAAAGCCTTAGTGACCTTTTTGCCTTCAACCTTGATTAGAATCGGTATGTCGTTTTTGTGAATCCATAAATCATCAAATTTCGTCGCTCCGACGACACTTGTGTTGATAGAATCACCATCAACCAGGCGGCTATAATTTCCAAAGGTGCCAGTACCACTATCGACAACCATCCCGTAAATTTTGTCTGCATTAGAGTGATTTTTTACATAAGTTATGTATTTGTCTATAGAAATTTCGAGTTCATTAGCTTTATCAAGTTCCAACTTATTCTCGGTGACGCCAATCCTACTATATACATAGATATAATAAGTTCCTTCCTGATTTAATAGTTGTTCTTCTTTCAGGTTAATAAGGTTATCACTTAAACTGGCTTCTCGGGTGTTAATAAATCGAAAGATGACTATACCAATAAATGTAAGAGTCAATAAAGCGATTATCGACCAAAATATGATTACTCTATGACTCGGTTTCTTTTTATTAATAACTCTATTCATATAATAACCATTTTACTATAGTTTAGTAAAATAATACTCCTTTCGATAGCAATTATTTAACAATATATATTATACTAAAAAAAGCTTCTTTTAGCAAGAAACTTTTCACTTTTTTAAAATTTTCTTTTATTTTGGTTCTTCTTCAGGATCCTCATATAGGAATCCTTGAACAATCTTTGCCATCTCTTCCGGTATTAAATCTTTGGAAGCGACCGTATATTCTATCCCGCGGTATATCGTCTGAATACTTTCATCTTTGAGGATTGCAATATTACCGAGAACCATGAAGATTTCACCTTTTTCTTCCTGATAGCGGGTTACATCATTATCATTCACATATTCTTGAATTAAAGTGAATCCGTAATCCCTACCGTATTTCATTATTGCCAATCTTTCGGTCCCGTCGGTATTGCTGATGATGTTTTCACTCGCAAGAGTGATACCATCCGGACAATAAACGGGATAATTGATCTCGCGGTTCTCATAAATAACTTCGTCTCCGATTTCTAACCGAACATTTGCCATACTGCCTTCTAAATCAAACTCATCATCAGAAATATTATATTCGAGATCGATATTGGTAAAGACGGTGCGAATATAAAGAGCTTCGTCTTCATCAAATACCAAAACTTCCGTAGGCAAATTAGTTGTTTTATCAAAGATTATCTTCTGTTTTACCGGAGTCGCATCAGCATGCATCTTTGTCTTTGTTTCAACGGTGAGTTTTGTCTCATCCTGAGTAATAATTGCATCAGGGTCGTTTGCTATATCTTTCGCTAGTGATTGCAATAAATAAGGATAACTGGCATTGTTTGGCCAATCGCTTTGAATTTTAAAATTTTTGTTTACCGCCGGAATCAGAATGTAGACACCTTCACTGTTTTTCAGGATAATTTGTTTATCAGAATTTTCACCGGATTTGATCTCCACTTTAATCATTTCCGGTTGCTTATAAAGAACCTTAAAATCATTCTGTTTGCGTCCGCTCTCGTAATAAGATTCCATAATTCCTTCGACTTTATAGGATTGGGCTTTGGTCAGTTTTTGAGTAAATACTTTTTGTGGATCATCGCTCCCTCCGCAAGCCGAAAATATAAACAAAGCACCTATAAAGACTACGACTGATAATATCCTCATCAAAAACTTTCGGGTAAGTTTTTGTGTCAATAGCCTATTCATTTATCTTTCCTCCCATATTCTATTAAATCATATGAGGAAAGGCTAATTTTTATTATGAAAAAGTATATTATTTTAATTTAGACAAATAATACTAACTAAGGAGGAATAAACAATGAATGTTTTACAAAAAATCGCTCTGATAGTTGTCATTATTGGCGCATTAAACTGGGGACTTATCGGACTCTTTAACTTCAATCTCGTTGCTTTTATTTTCGACAACCTTAGCGTGGTTATTTCCAGAATAATTTATTCTTTGGTCGGAGTTGCAGGAATTATCTGCATTTCAAGTCTCTTCACTGCTGATCATGATGTTGATTAAGATAAAGGATAACGAGTATATATTAAGGATGCCACTATAAAAAAGTGGCTTTTTATTTTAAAACCGCTATGGCAATAGTATCATCATCAGTATGAGAAAGAGAAAGCAAGATTTCATATTCAGATAAAACTTTACTTTCAAGATAAGGAGCACCTTTTTCGTCATTTAAAATTGACAGATCAGCATAACTGAAACTTTTTTGGGCTTTGTTCACAGCTTTGATAATCGCTTCCTTAGCAGCGAAACGACCGGCTAAATACTCTATGCGACGCTTAGGAGAAGAAAAGCTCTCAAAAACTTCGATTTCTTTTTGGGAAAGGAATCTTGAATATTTCCGTTTATCTTCAAGATAATCTTGAAAACGACTTATTTTTTCAATATCAATTCCAATATTTCTCATTTTTCCTCCAAATGCTACTTATAGTCTGTCGAAAATCATCTTCTTTTAAGGTATTATTATACCAAGGTTGATGATTATGAAAGATTATGATTTAAATGACATCAATGTTTTGTTCGGTTTAAGATTAAGACAATTAAGGCTTCAAAAAGGGATGACACAGGAACAACTAGGTTATGAGTGTGGATTGCATCGAACCTATGTCGGTCAAATTGAGCGAGCCGAAAAGAACATTACCCTGAAAAACATTGAAAAGATCGCCAAGAATTTAGATGTAAATATCACAGAACTTTTGGATTTTTCAAAAATTCGCAGATAATAAGCTTTACTTATCGGATGAAGTAGGCTTATTTTTTTTTAACTCTTCAACCAATCTTTCAATATCCTTAAAGCAATGGCTTAATCCTGACTTTGAGAGGTGACGATTGATTGTAGAAAGGGAATTATCACTCAATTGGGAAAGAGAATCATCGGGAAATGTCGTTCGAAGTATGACCGCATCAAGCAGCCGAGAAGTTAGATTCATCAATCCATAATGTTTCTCCAAATAGGCGATATTATTGAGTTGTTTAGCCGCCGAGGCAATTGCTTTTTGTTCATTCGCGACATCACAATTCATGATTCGGTTCACATAATTATTCAAATCCTTCTTGATTCTCAAATCTTCAAAAGCAAATAAAGAAGTGCCTGCACCAATGAATTTCAAAAAATCGGCGATATTTTCAGCTTTTTTAAGGTAAACAACTTCGCCCTTTTGACGGCTAACAACCTTCGCTTCAATATGCATATCAGTTAAAATCCGAATTAAAAATTCGGCTTCTTGACGATTGTTGGCGACAATTTCCAAATGATATTTATTCTTAGTCGGATCATTGATTGAACCCCTGGCCAAAAAGGCTCCTCTTAACAGACTTCCCCGACAACATTCCTTTTGAAAGAGTTCCGGATTAATCTCTTGATTATAGGTTGAATCAGGATTCAATAAAGATAAATCTTCCAAAACCATTCGTCCTTTTTCCGTAATAACAATATAATAAAGCGGCTTTTTATCAAGATGCTTTCTTTCTTTCTGGAGAAGTTCTACTTTTATATCATATAATCTTTTAATTAGATAAACAATTCTGCGGGCAGTAGAATTGGAAGTCGTAATAAAGGTAATTTTAAAATTCCGATTCGAAAAACTAAGCGTCGAACGAAAACGGATCAGAGCATAAAGTTCCGCTTTTGTACAGCAAACTTCGTTTTGAATCAGGCTGATTTCTTTTTTAACTTCTCTGGAAAATGACATTACCTGATTTTCCTAATGACGTCTAAGGCCGCTACAACTCCGTCGCTTGCAGCTGTTACAATTTGTCTGACTTTCTTAACAACTACATCTCCTACCGCATAAAGACCTTCAATCTTAGTTTCTTGGTTTTCATCAACCAGAATATAGCCATTATTATCAGTGATACCAAGATCCTTGATAAAATCTGTCGCCGGAAGTAAACCCACAAATTCAAAACAACCACTAACTTTTAGATGAGAGATTTGATTAGTCTTTACATTTTTTAATACCAAACTCTCCAGTGAATCATGACCTTTAAATTCTAAAACATTAGTATCGAGAATCATGTCTAAATTCTTAAGGTTTTTCACCTTTTCCACAATCTGGCTTTCGGCACGAAAATCATCCCGACGGTGGATCAGATAAACTTTATTAACCACTCCCGAAAGATAAATACTTTCTTCAAGTGCCGAATTTCCCCCACCGATAACCGCAACATCTTTATTGCGATAAAGAGGGCCGTCACAAATTGCACACCAAGAAAGACCTTTATTTGTTAGACGTTCCTCTCCGGGAATACCTAATTTTCTATTTTTAGTCCCCGTTGCAATAATTACGGTTTTGCTTTTTAGTAATCATTTTCTTTTTTAAGGCTCTCAGCATTAAAAGCTAAATAATTAACTCCTAAATTCATAACCTGATTAAACATAGAATAGGCTAAATCGGGTCCGTTGATACTTTCATATCCGGGATAATTTTCTATTGTTGCGGTAAAAACCATCTTTCCGCCCGGAGCTTCGCCTTCAAGAATTCCGACTTTAAGATTATTTCTTAATGCATAAATCGCAGCCGAAATACCAGCCGGTCCGGCACCGATGATTAAAACATCATACATATTATTCCTCCATTGTTCATACCTTTATCAACTTAAAGCAAGCATTTTAATCTTCTACAACATATGATTTCCAGGCATATGGCAATAAATCTTTAATGCTTACTTTAATCAAATTATAATCTTTATCGCTTAGAATTACCTTTATATCAGGGCAATAATCTATCAACATTTGTCTGCAATTTCCACAAGGGGCCATAACAAAGTTTGGCCTTTTTTCATTAGCTGCGACAATTGTATCAAACTCACGTTCACCTGAGGATATCGCCATACCCATTACAATGTATTCTGCACAAGATCCATGAATGCCATCACAGTTAATGCCTGAATAAACTTTTCCGTTTTTACATCTGATGGCTGCTCCAACTGTATGATGATAGACTCCATCATCAAAACTATTTGCCAGTGTTTTTAAGGCTATCTGGATTAATTCTATATCTTCATCGGTGATTTCAAATAATTCCATATACTCCCCCATATATTAATCGTTAATTTATCCAAAGAAAACTATTAGTTCTTTTTATTTGCTTCGACGACTTCAAGAAAAGATATCGGATGAACTTTGAAAATTCTTCTTAAGGCAAAGAGAGCCACACCGGCAATAATCATAATAATCGAAACAACTTGAGCAATTCTCAGCTCGATTCCAAAAATCCGGAAAGGCAAATAGTCGGTTCTTAATGACTCTACAAAATATCTTCCGATACCATACCAAATGAGATAAAAGAGAACCGCATCACCCATCCAATATTTTTTCGAAAACTTTCTTACTAGCAATATGATTGCCAGACCGATTAAGTTCCAAAAGGACTCATATAAAAAGGTTGGATGCATGTAAAATCGCGTGGCAGAGTCAATTGCCGAGGTATAGCTACTATCAGATATCAACATTTGGTCAATAATGAAATCTGGTAATGATAACTTTTCTAAAAATGCTCTTCCTTCTTCAAGATTTAAAGAAATCGGTCCGCCATGGGCTTCCTGATTAAAGAAGTTTCCCCAACGGCCGACAATCTGTCCAATCATAAAACCGGGTGCTAACATTTCCCCTAATTTAAAAACATCAAAACGGCGCCGCCGCCAATAAAAATAAACAAAAATCGCTACCAGAATAACTGCCCCATGTATCGCAAGACCACCTTCTTCATTTACAAATCCAGTGATAATCCTAAGCGGATCTTGAGCATAACCTCCCTGCTCCCAAGCAAAAATAACATAATAGAGCCGAGCTCCGACAATACCGAGGATTACGCCGATGATAAAACCATCGATTAAGTCTTCCTCTTTAAAACCGATTTTCTTGGAGATATAAATGGCAAATATATAAGCCAAAGCAATTCCAGAAATGATGCAAATCGCATACCAATAAATATTCCGACCAAAGACCGTGAAAGCAACCCGGTCGATAATCGTAACTTCATTTCCAACCGTATCGATACCGCTTCTAACCCCACACCCGACCAAAAAAACCAGCAGAGCGGTCAAAATTAAAACTAAAAATTTCTTATTTATTTTCCTTTTTTTCATTATTTTCCTCCCTTAATTTTTCTGAACATTTTATCTCGATTTCTTCTCATCAACATAAAATTAATAACTAATCTAAGGATAAAAAAGATGATGAAGAAGAGAATTAAATCATTTGTAGAGTCGGTTACTAATCCTGGTGTAACCCACCAAGCAAAGATTAGGGCAAGAATAGTGATCGGAATTAGGATCAACCCGAAAGAATTAAACATCAGTTTTGGATAATATTTCATCATCAACTCTCGAATCAAGATTTCACTTGTAGAGAAAATGATACTAAAAAGCAGTAACCGCCAAAAATCATAAGGCGCAAAAGCCAAATAGCCGTTTAAAGATATAATTAAGATAAAATCAAAAAAATAGGAAAGCAAGAAAGAAATAAGGACCCGTTTTAAGTTCGGCTTTTTGCGTTCCACTTTCACAATCCTAATATTCTCATCACCGATATTATATTTTTCCTTTAATTCTTCAATAAGATTACTGAGTTCCTCAGGAGAAAACTTAATTTCATTATTATCTTGATTTTCTTTATTTTTATCTTTATTCTTTTTTTTCTTATCTTTGTTTTCCATATAACCTCCTCAGGGCAATACCAAAAGTGATTCCGACAATGTTCAAAAAAATATCAACAATATCGAAGACTCCCCTCTTTGTTATATATTGCATAAATTCTAAAACTAATATTATGGTAATAATGATTAAGAAAGCATATTTTCCGCGTAAATAAAAAGCCAATGGGACAAATAAAAGCAGATTACCAAAAACATTTATAAATACAATCCGATTCTTCCGAGCCAGTTTTAACCAATCCCAAAGATAGAAATCAAAATTAAAATTGTTTTCAATCCGATTGCGATAAAAGAGAAAAGAAAGAACGAACAAAAAATAACATGTTAAGGAAATCTTGGGATAGCGGATACTAAAAATAGCCAAGCCAAAGAGTACAGTTAACAGTAGATTTGTTCCGGGATAAAAGATATTCAGTTCTTCCGTCACTTCTGTTATTACAAAATAGAAGAAAACCGTGGTAATCAATAAGAATATTTTATTTCCCAAATACTTTACCTCATTTTTTCAAGGCTTTGGATAGATATTTACCGGTATAAGAACCATCAAATTTAATGATTTCTTCCGGAGAACCGGCAAAGACTACCCAGCCGCCGTTGTTTCCGCCTTCGGGTCCTAAATCAATAATGTAATCAGCATTTTTAATCACGTCAAGATTATGTTCGATGATAATTACCGTAGCACCCTGATCAACAATATAATTTATTACTTGGAGCAATTTATTTACATCATCGGAATGAAGTCCGGTAGTCGGTTCATCCAACATATAAATTGTTTTATCGGTGATTCGCTTATGAAGTTCACTGGCAAGTTTCACTCTCTGAGCTTCACCACCGGAGAGAGTTGTAGAACTTTGCCCCAGTTTTACATATCCTAAACCGACATTCTTTAAGGTTTCAAGTTTATTTTTAATCTGAGGTATCCGGTCAAAAAATTCCACCGCTTCATCAACTGTCATCTTTAGGACATCAGCAATAGTCTTTCCGCGGTACTTTACTTCTAAGGTCTCACGATTATACCGTGTTCCCACGCATTCCTCACAAGGAACATAAACATCGGGTAAGAAATGCATCTCGATTCGGATTACGCCATCACCCTGACAACGTTCGCATCTCCCCCCTTTTACATTGAACGAAAAGCGACTCTTGCTATAACCTCGCATTTTAGCTTCAACCGTAGTAGCGAAAAGTTCCCGTATATGATCAAAAACACCAGTATAAGTAGCAGGATTACTTCTCGGGGTTCTACCAATCGGCGATTGATCGATATCAATCACACGTTCAATATCCTCAAGTCCGAGTATATCGTCGCATTTTCCTGGTAAAACCTTTGAACGATATAAACGTTTATGTAGTTCTTTAGAAAGAATATCGAGCATTAGGGTCGACTTCCCACTCCCGCTAACACCAGTACAAACAATTAACATTCCTTCCGGGATTATGACATCGATGTTTTTTAAATTATTCTCCCTGGCATTGACAATTTTTAAGAACTTACCATTACCTTTTCTACGTTCCTTCGGTATTGGAACAAATTTCTTGCCGGATAAATATTGACCGGTAATGCTTTCTTCATTTGCCATAACTTCTTCTGGAGTACCGGCAGCAACCACTTCTCCTCCGGCATTTCCCGCCAAAGGTCCAATATCAATCAGATAATCACATTGACGCATAATTTCTTCATCATGTTCAACAACAATCAAAGTGTTTCCGAGATCACGCATATCCTTTAAAGCGCTGATTAGGCGGTCATTATCCCGAGGGTGAAGACCGATCGAAGGCTCATCAAGTACATAAAGCACACCGGTAAGATGAGAGCCAATTTGGGTCGCCAATCTAATTCTTTGATTCTCGCCTCCGGATAGAGTACTGCTAGGCCTACTTAAAGTCAAATAATCCAAACCGACATTGATTAAAAAGTCCAGTCTTTCTATGATTTGTCTTAAGAGAAGATCAGCAATAGTATGTTCTTGATTGGAAAGATTCAAGTTAGAAAGATAATCTTTGATTTCACCGATACTCATCTCAGTGATTTCCCAAATATTCTTATTACCGACCTTAACGCTTAAAGCTTCACGAGAAAGCCGATGTCCCTGACAAGTAGGACAATCAAAATCAGCAAGATAGGAATTATAATATTCACGAGACATTCGTGAATTAGTTTCTAAATAACGTCTTTGGATTAAAGTTGCAATACCTTCAATAAATTGGGTCTTTTTATAAGTGAAATTCCCTCTGGTAGTAATCTGATAGGTAATTGGTTCCTTCGAACCAACCATTATTATTTCCTTTTCTTTTGACGTTAAATCCGCATAAGGTTTATCTAAATCAATATTATAATGATTTGTTAGTTTTTCAAAGACCTGCCATTCGATATTTTCTGTATCGACAACATTTTTTAAATACCTAATTGCTCCTTTACGAATTGACAGATGTGGATCGGTCACAAGTAGACTCTCATCCACTCTTTGTAACATTCCGAGCCCTTTACAATCCGGACAGGCTCCGAAAGGAGAGTTAAAGGAAAAGAGTCGTGGCTCTAGTTTCGGTATAGAAAAATCACAATATGGACAAGCAAGATTTTGACTAAGGATTATTTCATTACCATTTAAGGAAATAAGAACTTTCCCATCTCCAAATTTTAAAGCCGATTCCAAAGAATCATATAAACGACTCCGAACCTCAGGACGTAGTTTAACGCGGTCAACAAGAATCTCCAATAGATGTTTTTTATTCTTATCTAGATTAATATCTTGGTCAAGATCATAAACTTCACCATCGATTCTTATTTTCGAAAAGCCTTCCTTTCGAACCAAATCTATAGTTTTCTCATGCATGCCTTTTTTACCGACAACAATCGGACTATAGATAATGACTCTAGTTCCTTCTTCTTCTTGGAAAATCCTTTCAACCATTTGATTAATGGTTTGGGAGTCAATTATTATCTCATGTTCAGGACAATAAGCTTTACCTATTCTGGCATAAAGTAATCGCAAATAATCATAAATTTCAGTAACCGTTCCAACAGTAGAACGGGGATTTTTATTTGTTGTCTTTTGGTCAATAGATATTGCTGGAGACAATCCTTCAATCGAATCAACATCAGGTTTGTCCATATTACCCAAAAACTGACGAGCATAAGCCGAGAGGCTTTCAACATAACGCCTCTGCCCTTCCGCATATATCGTATCAAAAGCGAGCGAAGTTTTCCCGCTTCCCGAAAGCCCGGTCATGACAACCAATTTGTCTTTCGGAACTTTTAGACTAATATTTTTTAGATTATTTTCCCTTGCGCCTTTGATATCAATATATTTCTGCATCTCATTCTCCTATTAGTTTTCTTAAATCTTCTTCATTGATAATTTCAATATTCAAATCCTGGGCTTTCCGAAGTTTGCTTCCGGCATCTTCTCCGGCCAAGATATAATCAGTTTTTTTGCTGACGCTACTAGAAGTATTACCACCATTTTCTTCAATCAAACGGGTAGCTTCTTCTCTGGTAAGAGTCGGAAGTTTTCCGGTTAACACAAATGTCTTTCCGGAAAAAACATTTTTTATTTCCTTTTTTTCCTCATGAGGATCAATTCCTAATAATTTAAGTTCTTGAATTAAACTACTGTTTTTTTCAAAATAATTTACTATATTCGTAGCGGTCACCAAACCGATGTCTTTTATTGAAGTCAGATCTTCCAGATTTGCTTTCATCAATTCAGAAAATGAAGAGAAATATCGGCTTAAAGTTTTTGAAACTTTCGCTCCGACCAAACGAATACCTAAAGAAGTTAAAACTTTAGAGAAAGGATTATCCTTTGACTTTTCGATTGCGTTAAGAAGATTGGAAATACTCTTTTCTCCCATCCCTTCAATTTGAATAAGTTCATCCTTTTTCTCTTGCAAACGATAGATATCGGCAATACTTTTAAGATAACCTCTTCGGAAAAACTCATCAACAACCTTTTCTCCGAGTCCTTCAATATCCATACCAGAACTTGAAGCAAAATAGATTATTCCAGCAAGTTTAATACCTTCACAATCGGGATTCTGACAGTAATAAGCTGCTTCGTTTTCGTTTCTAAATATTTTTGAACCACAAGCCGGACATTCTTCAATCATCCGAAATACTTCTGTTTTCTTACGTCTATCAAAATTTACTCTGACTACTTCCGGTATTATTTCCCCGGCTTTACGGACGACGACATAATCGCCGATTCTAATATCTCTTTCTTTAATAAATTCCTCATTGTTTAAGGTGGCGCGCTGAACCAAGGATCCGGCAATCATTACCGGTTCTAAAACCGCATTGGGGTTAATGGTTCCTGTTCGTCCGACCGAAAAAGTGATATCCAAAAGCCTGGTTTCAACTTCTTCTGCCGGGAATTTATAAGCTATCGCCCATTTCGGGCTCTTAATAGTATAACCGATTTCTTCTTGCATTTCAAAATTATTTACTTTAATAACAACGCCGTCGGTTTCATAATTTAGGGTTTGACGGAAATCCTGCCAATATTCTAGGTAATCAAATACTTCTTCTATTTGCTTACAAAGAGTATAATTGGGATTAACCTCAAAACCAAGTTCTTCTAAAAATCGAAGAATTTGATACTGACTGATAAAACCATATTGCTCGGGATTGATAATTGTATAAGCAAAAAAATCAAGTTCTCTTTTGGCGGTGATGGTAGGATCTAACTGACGAAGTGAACCTCCGGCAGCATTACGAGGGTTTTTAAAGGGCTCTTCACCAGCTTTAGTTCTTAAATCATTATGACGATTAAAAACATCCCGGCGCATATAAACTTCACCCCGAACTTCAATATTAAGTCTTTTCTTAAGAACTTTTGGTATCGAGTTAATATTCCTGGCATTTGCGGTGATATCTTCTCCTACTTCTCCGTTTCCCCTTGTTGCCGCTTGGACTAAGAAACCGTCTTCATATTTCAAAGCTAGGGAAATTCCATCAATCTTTAATTCACAGACATATTCAAAGACCAAACCGGTCCTGACATTTTTTTCATGATAATCTTCGAGTTCTTCTTTATTGAAAGCATTGTTTAGAGAAAGCATCGGCTTTTCATGAATTATTTTCTCTAACTTTTCAGAAACCACATCTCCGACTCTTTGGGTCGGTGAATTTTTAAGTACATATTCCGGATATTGTTTTTCCAATGCTTCGAGTTCTCTCATTAAGCTATCATATTCAACATCACTAATGCTAGGATTATCCATAACATGATATTCGTAACTATAATGGTTCAGCCTTTCCACAAGCTCCATAATTTTTTCTTTTGGATTCATACGAAAAACCTCATTTTTTAAGTAATCTATTATTTATTATACCATAAAGCGAGCCTCAATTTAAACAAAAAACACAAGAAAAAAGTATATGCTTTAATAACATATACTTTTATTATTGATTTTAATCAATAAATTATGCTTTGCCCTTTTTCTTAAATAATTGTTTTCTGAAGAGAAGAATATTGAAAGCAATAAACATTATGATAACTATAATTAAGGAAACAATCGTTTGCCTCAACCCTTGTGGTGCAACTCCTAAAAGATAAAAAAGCGGAAAGCCCAAGGCTATAGCATAAAAAGACTGATAGATTAGATTATTAGCCGCCGGGGTCTCAAACTTCGGATCAACCTCACGCAGGAGAATCATTCCCGTACTGGTAGTACCGGTAAGCATTCCGAAAAGTGACAAGAATGTTTCTTCTTGATAATCCGGAAAGAGAAAATAACTGAGTTTTCGAACATAAAAATAAGTTACGATCGCTCCAATCACACAAAGTAAAACCAAAGGAATAATTAAATGTTTCAGTACATTAATTTCAATTGCTGCGGTTCCGGCAACAATCATAACATCAAACATAAATCCGGAAATCCGGTTTAATAGATAGTTGTTAGGATAATCCCTAGTCATTAGATTTGCTTTCTTTAATCCCTTAAAGACAACCTTCAATAATGCAGCAAAGATTGAACCGATTAGGAAACTAAAACCCCATACCATCGGTTTTACATTTTTATTAGCGAATTCCCCCAAAGGAAGTTTCTGGATTCCGTACATAAACAGAAAGGTTAGGAAATAAACTACTAAAATTAAGGCAAGTTGGATAGTCATACGGTCAACAGCCTCGGTAACCGGTACTTCATTTGGAGAAGCGATTACTTCAGTTGAGACAAATTGTTTTTCCTCAACAATCTTAATCCTACCCTTACGACGCATTAAACTGATATGGGCGACGCCGATAAAACAAGCACAAAGAAAACCTACGGTAGCGATTGTCAGTCCGAAACTTGCACCGCCATAGAATCCATGTGTCTCTTCGAAAATCGTCCCGAATGTGACTGCCTGACCTGTACCCTGACCATAGCCTAAAGGTAGGATAAAGCCGGCGGCGGGAAAAATTTTCAGGGAAGTAAAGAAAAGTAGAACCGTAATCGAAACACCGATTATAGCCTGAATAAGATAGGTGTTAACCGTAATTAATCCGGCATTAAACAAATCATTTTGACTTCCTTTAGTTTTGTCTTTAACGGTTGATTTCAAGGTTAGAGCGATTACACCAAGGCCTAAGGCATGATATGTAACGGCTTCTAAGAAAGAATTCAATTCTTCTCTATTCATTTCTTCACTATTTATTAAAAAATCAAAAAGACCAAATGACTTTAAGATTAAAATAATTAATCCCGTAATAATAGCTGTGGGAAGCAAAGACTTCTTGATGAATCCAACCTTACGTCTTAGTACATTTGAGAAAAGAAACACAACAGTCATAATGCCGATAATAATCCAAATTTGAAAAGTTTTAATATCAAATACCCAAAAATCCATCATTTACTCCTTTTTCGAAATTCTTAATTTGATTAAACAGATGAACATATTTCAATGCGTTAAAACTTGCATTACCAAGAACCTGATAAGATCCGTTTTCAACATTGATGATTAATGTGTTCTGATAAACTATGGCCAACGAAGTTATTTCTTTAAAATTAATTATTTTCTCATTTTCTTCATCACTGATTACCATTTGTTTATGATTAAAGGATAAACTGCCTTCTATCAGTTTTTTTCGGCGGTGACTAATTATTTGATTTAAAATTACTCCTTGATCTTGAAAAGAGATCTTCATTACATCCGCATTACGGATAAATGCCTCTTGAAACGCGTAATATTCCGAAACCGTTTTAAATTTAAACCGTTTGTCCTTAGTCCGAAAAACAAGATCCTCTGTATATTCAGCCTGAAAGCCACATTCCATACAACCGAAGAAGTTTCCTTTTGACTCGATCTTTCTGAGATCATTACAAACCGGACAAGTATAAAAAGCACTTTCGAGATTTTCAGCCAAAGCCTTCCCTTTATATTTATAACCTAGCTCAACATCATTAACATCAAGAGCTTTGATCAGAATTGTATAAATTTCATCTTCCGAATATTCTTTGATTTCTGAGGCTGAGAGAATGCGGTTCACCTCTCCAGACATTTTACCTTTTCTAATAACTCTTGAAAAACGGGGATTAACCCCAAATCCCCCTTTAATATTATATAATATTACCGGAACTTTTAATAATTTTATTAACTTCACAATCGCTTTATCAATATAGTTTAAATGTCCGCTATAATTACGGTTCCCCTCCGGTGAGATACCGATTTTTCCACCCTCCCTGGCAACCCTAATACAATTCTTGACAGCATTTATATCTTTTACTGCTTTAGCTTTCGGTATCGGAGCAACAAGGTAGCGGATAAGCGGAGAGACAAATGGTATATTAAAAAGATCATCATTTGTCATAAAATAGATCGGTCCTTTAAAGGATAGGGCCATCATAAGTGGATCTAAGTTTGTCGGATGGTTAAACAAAAGCAAATAAGGTCCTTTTTCCAAGCGGTATTTTTTGGTTCTAAATCCGTATTTAAGACGCAAATAGACTCTAAAGATCGGCCTCAAGAAAGCAAAAGCAACTTTATGACGAAACTTGGTCCACATATCACACCTCATTATTATTTTTAAAGCATCGAAATTTTTTATACTTAATATTATAAAACATCTAGGGGAGTTTTGTCAAACAATGTATAAAATTAGACTTTAATTTGCGATTGTCCGGAAATCGTTAATAGTTACTTTCTTCAGAAATCTT
>CALEGD010000007.1 GCA_937877075.1 uncultured Acholeplasmatales bacterium | reverse complement strand
TCCTTCACAATCGCGGAAATGTTGTTGGCATCAGTACGGCAGCAATGCTTTGGCTGATTGCCGGAGTCGGACTATTAATTGGAATCGGCGGAACCAATAATTATATTATTGCTTTTACTACTGTTGTTATCATTCTTCCGCTGACAATGATCACTCGAAGATTATCTAATCGTCTGACTAAAACTAGGAAAATTCAAAGACTTAGGATGGTTTTTGAAGATAATTTTGAAAAGGAAATGTTTGATACCTTAGCTTCCTTTGGAATTACAATTAAGAAATATGTTTTGGTTAATAAGTATAACCATGACAATTTGCATCTGAAAGAATTGATCTTATATTTCAGCCTTTCAAAAACTAAGAGTTTAGACGATGTTCTCAATCAGATTTCAGATATTCAATATGTTCATGAAATTGAGCAGGCATAAGAAAAAGGGTTAAATTTTAACCCTTTTTCGATTAATATTATCTTAACAAATCCTCTCCCTTCTGCATATTCTATTATGAAAGGAATGGGTAAAAATGCAATTGTATCAATTTTCATATCCCTATTATCCAGTCAAGGGATATTATCCACAAGGCTATAGATATTATCAATCTAATACCAGAAATTCAAATCCTCTGAAAAGACAATATCAGTTAAGAGACTATGGACCGTACCCCTATGTTGTAAATATTAATGAAATATCCAAAGAGAATCCAAATTTCCGGTTAGCATTATGGACAGGAAAACATTTCCAACTAACTTTAATGAGCATTAATGTCGGTGAAGATATCGGCTTGGAAATACATCCTAATACCGACCAATTCTTGAGGATTGAAGAAGGACGCGGAATTATGCAAATGGGGCCATCCCGGAATCAATTGACCTTTGAAAGGAATGTAGGAGATGATTTTGCGATCTTTATTCCGGCTGGAACTTGGCATAATCTTACCAATACCGGAAACACCCCTTTAAAACTATATTCAATTTATGCTCCGGTTCAACATCCTTATGGTACGATTCACCAAACTAAAGCCGATTCAGAAGCTGCGGAATCATAGTTCTCTGTTTGAAAACAAAAAGTTATTATCGTTAATAATAGCTTTTCTAACGCCTGATTATTATTTTTCAATTCCAGTCTTCGCTAATGTAGCCATTGAAAGATAAAAGGAAAATAAAGAGGTATGAAATTTATTAAGAATGCTATTAGTATTTATGCATAATAGCATTTTTTATTTTTAAAATTGGAAATAATATATAAGAGATTCTGTTTTATGTTTAATATAAAAATTTACTGTTGATCAAAGTCTTAGAGAAATCACAAAAAGGTACTAAAAGTAATAACATCATCGGAAACTTTGAATGAATATTATATAAAAAGGTGAAGTAAAGGATCATCAATATCCTAAATGCTTCACCTTTTATTGTCTAACTTATTTTTTTACAGTACCTTATCGTATTTATTTATATAAAAAGTCTCTGACAACATTTTGAATACTTTCATTGCCGATATAATAAATTATATCATTGGGAATTATGGTTTCAGAGGGGCCGGGTGATAAGATTAAATTTCCATTCCTTCTCACACCCACGATAGTTGCCTTGGTGTTGTTCCAAAATTTTAATTCACTGTAACTTTTGAATAGATGTATGCAATTTTCGCTAATTAAGATTTCATAAGGAATGAAGGGATTAACCGATTCGAACCTTTTTACTTTATCAACCAAATCGGTAATATAACTTTTCAACATATTACCGCTCTTTGTTTGGTTTTCAATAATTGAAAAAATATTGCGTTGAATTTGGCCGAGCGTCTCAATATCTTGAAATTCTTTTAAAAACTTTAAAGCTTGTTCCTGTGATTTAATGATTACCCCGCTGCCTTGCTGTGATTCTACAACATTCATATCATCTAGAAGGCTGATGGCACGGCGAGCTGTTTCGGCGGAAACCCCATAATGGGTTGCAAGAGAAGTACGAGCATAGATTTTCTCACCAATCGTATATTTTCCTTCTACAATTTTTGAGGCAACGTCTTTCGCAATCTGCTGATAAACTGGCACTTTTAATTTCATATTAAATAAAATCCCTCATTTCCATGAATATTATACCACAAATTAATAAAAAGTCAAAAACGACTGACAACGCAAGCGTTTTTATAAGTTGTCACCCTTGACATAGGATTGTCTTTGTAGTAAAATAGTAAAGTGACAATTTGAGAATTTTGTTAGGTTGTCAGTTAAGGGAGTGATTATTTGAAGAAAATTTTATTTAGTTTAATGTTTGTGATTATTTTTATTTTAACCGGTTGTTCCGGTAATGAGAATAAAATTGTATTTGCGGATGCGGGATGGGATAGTATTCAATTTCATAATGCTGTTGCCGGTTATATTGCCGTTGAAGCATTTGGTTATTCTGATTACGAAGAAGTAAGGGGCTCGACACCGATTACTCATGAAGGTTTGCTTCAAGGAGAAATTGATGTTCATATGGAGGAATGGTCCGATAATATTCCTTCATATTTTGAAGATAAAGAAGCTGGTTTATTTGTCGATCTCGGTATTAATTTCGATGACAATTATCAAGGCCTTTATGTTCCGCGCTATGTTATTGAAGGTGATTCAGAACGTGGAATTGAACCGCTGGCCCCTGATTTAAAAACCGTAGAAGATTTGAAAAAATATCCGCATGTATTTGCTGAAAATAAAAATAGTGAATTAGGAAGAATTTATGGAGCAATTCCCGGTTGGGAAGCAGATCAAATTCTCTATCGTAAATATGAAGCTTATGGATTGGATGAATATTATGAGTATTTCCGTCCCGGTTCAGATGCGGCCTTAAGCATGGTTTTAGCCGATGCTTATTTGGAAGGCGAACCTATTGTTGGTTATTATTGGGAACCTACTTGGTTATTGGGAAAATATGATTTCGTTTTATTGGAAGATAGACCCTATACAAATAGAGAAGATTTTCAGAATGGTCTGACGAAAATGCCGCCAATGGAAATCAGAGTTGCTGTAAGTAATGATTTTAATGAAAAAGATCCGGAGTTTTGTGAGTTTTTAAGTAAATATCAAACAACAAGCGAAATGATTTCTGAAGCCTTAGCCTATGCTCAGGACAATAAAGTTGATTTTAAAGCTACTGCTAAATGGTTCTTAAATAAATATAATCATTTAATAGATGAGTGGTTAGATGCTGAGAAGGCGGAAATGGTCAGAGGGGGTTTGAAGTAAGATGTTTGATTGGTTATTTGATTTTCCAATAAAATCGAATTTTGATATAACAAAGATTGACAGTTTTATAAGAAGTTGGAAGAGTTCCTGGAAAGGATTCTTTGAAGGAATCAAGAAACTTCTAAATGAAACAGTTGGGGGCATTCAAGATGTACTCAGTTTTATTCCTTGGATTGTCTTTTTTGCCGCTGTCTTCTTTATTGGTTTTAAATTGGAAAAAAAACTCAGTAAAGGAATTATTTATGTCTTAGTTTTAGCTTTTGTTGCTTTCTTTAAACTTTGGGATTTGATGCTTCTAACCTTGGCGATCGTTATAACATCTGTTATCATTTCCTGTCTCTTGGGTTTTCCGATTGGCGTTTTGATTTCCAAAAGCGAACGAGCTAATCGAATTGTTCGCCCGATACTAGATACAATGCAAACGATGCCGATCTTTGTATATCTGATTCCTTCGGTTATCTTTTTCGGACTCGGAGAAGCACCAGCAGTTATTGCGACAACTATTTATGCAATAGTTCCTTTAATCAGATTAACCAACCACGGAATTAGGATGGTAAACAAAGAAGTTGTTGAGGCATCACGCTCTTTCGGTGCAACCGAAATGCAAACCTTAATAAAAGTGCAAATACCTCAAGCCATGCCGACAATTATGACGGGTTTAAATCAAACCCTAATGATGGCTATGTCGATGGTTGTTACAACTTCAATGATCGGAGCAAATGGTTTAGGGATGGAAGTCTTAATCGGTGTTCAAAGAATGGAACTCGGAAGAGGGTTGGTTGCCGGTATTGCGGTAGTTATTCTAGCAATTCTATTAGACCGTTTCACCCAAAACCTTGTTAAGAAGGAAGAAGGTATGCTTAATGAGTAAAGTTCTTGAAGCAAAAAATGTTACAAAAATATTTGGATCTAATAAAAGAGAAGCAATTAAATTAATGAAAAAGGGTTTGTCGAAAGATGAAATCTTAATGGCAACCGGTGCTACCGTTGCTCTGAATAATGTTTCTTTCGAAGTAAATGCAGGTGAGATTTTTGTAATTATCGGTTTATCTGGATCCGGTAAATCAACGATTGTCAGATGCTTGAATATGCTTCATCATCCAACTTTTGGTGAAATAAGTTATCAAGGCACTAGCCTAAATAAATTAAAAAGAAAGGAAATCCAAGCTTTTCGTCGCGAAAAAACGGCTATGGTTTTCCAAAATTTTGGTTTGTTGTCACATCGTAATGTTCTGGCAAATGTTTCTTTCGGTTTAGAGATTAAAGGCGTAAAGAAAGAAATTAGGGAAGAGAAAGCCAAGAAAATGATTAACTTGGTCGGACTTTCCGGTTGGGAAAATTCCGAAATCTCAAGTCTTTCCGGCGGTATGAAACAAAGGGTTGGCATTGCTCGGGCTTTATGTAATGATCCAGAGATCCTTTTGATGGATGAACCCTTCTCTGCCCTTGATCCTTTAGTTAGAAGAGAAATGCAATTTGAACTTCTTTCCATTCAAAGAAAGTTAGAAAAAACGATTGTCTTTATTACTCATGATATTAATGAAGCTTTTAAACTTGGTGATAGAATTGCCATTATGAGAGACGGTAAAGTCATTCAAATTGATACCCCCGAAAAAATGATATCGGCTCCGAGTGATGATTATGTTCGTGAATTTATTGACAGTGCCGATAAGACAAAAGTTATAACTGCTAAGAATATTATGATAACTCCGGTATCATTATTAAGACCAAAGGATCATGGTAAACGGGCATTAAAAGAAATGAATGAAAATAATTTCTCAAGTGCTTTTGTAGTCGATGAAAAGATGAATTTTCTTGGTATTATTAGTCTTGACTCCGCAATCCAAGCAACTAAAGAAGATACAAATATTGAAAATCATATTTTGAAGGATGTAGCAACTACTTTAGTTGATACCTTGGTCAGCGATCTTGTACCATTATTTAACGGATCCAAATATCCGATTGCGGTCCTAGACGACCAAGGAAAACTGAAAGGCATTGTTTCTAAAGCCGCTGTTTTATCCGCTATCAATCTATAAAAAAATGGTAAATCAAAAACAAGAAATATCTAGCTAAGTGCTTATTTCTCGTTTTTATTTTTGTTTTAGATTGATTGTAGATTTGTTTTGAAAAACATTGTTTATAAAGCTTTTTAATGCTATAATTTATATGTTGAAAAATATAATCTGATTAATTGATGAAATAAGGTAAAGGGAAGGGAAACATGGCAGAAAAAAACTCATTAGAATATATTCATGAACCGCTTTATCAGTTTAAGATTGGCTGTATCTTAATTGAAAAACTAATTACTACAGTTATTACTAACTATTGCCTTAATTGTTAGTGTTCATATCATAATTTTAAAGATACTAAACTATGGGTAAAATTTAAATACCTTAATGTGGAATCTCTCATTAAGGTTTTTCGTATATTATACGAAAAAGAGTGTTAACAAACTTTTTGTCAACACTCTGATGTTCTCCTTAAGAGAACTCTTTTATTTTTTCTGAAATTATTTATTACTGATAGCATCAACCGGTTTTTTCTTGGCAATCCGATTGACAGGTAAGAAACTCGCAAATAAGGCAACAAATATACTAATCAAAAGCAAGAGTACTATTTGTCTGATACTAAAGTTGAAAATAGTAACGGTTAATCCAACTCCGGTTCTCAGCGAATTATTAATAAGTCTTACGACAATAAAGGTAGAAATTGATGCTAAGAAGAAATTGATAAGAGCAATTACAAAACTCTCATTAAAGAATATTCTGAAAACATCGCTGCTTCTTGCGCCGAGAGCTCTTAAAATACCTATTTCGCGTTTTTTTCTAGAAACACTGCTTCCGATAAAATTACTCAACATCAAAGCTGAAAATACGGCGAAAGCAATTCCGATATATAAAAATACTTTGGCAACATTTTCAACTATATCATTGGCTGTCTCTAACATTGGAGTTGTAGAGTTCCTCAATGGATAGGAGATTCCTTCCTCAATTTGATAACTAAATTCAGCAATTTTTTGGATTTTTCCTCTCTCGCTTGGCATTTTTGCCAGGGCAAAGCTATAAGGTTCTTGTTTACCGAGACTTTCTAATTCCTGATAAAAAATATCGTCAATGATAATTAAATTTGAATATTTATAATCTGGATTTTCAAATGCACCGACTATTATTGCTGTGCCTATATCATGTGTATAAGTAAAAGAGTTATAGAATTCTTTTTGAACGATTATATCTTCAATCTGATTTAAGAGTATTTTCCGAGTCTCGGGTTCAAAATCAATACCGTTCTTATCGCCATAGCTGTTATTAAAAAAGCCTATTTCATTCCTTATATAATTGTAATAAAACAATATTTTATCTTCTTTCGGAATATCATTACCTTCTTGACCAAAAGTGTCTGTGTAATAACCATTTTCTTCTGCAATAGAATAATTTTCTTCTGCATATTCCCTGATTAGTATTTCAATGATATTATTTTCAACATCATAAAACTTTCCGGTAAAGTCTTTATAAGTAATGTCCCATTGATATGTCCATTTTAGAGATTCATAATCGATAATAATTTCATTTTCGGCAAGAGTTGTTTTATCTTTATCAAAGAAGATAACTTCATTATCAAAATTATCAAGTTTATCGACAATCTCTGTACCAAAACCCATTTCTCCATTTGGAGTAAAGTAATTTAAATTCGCTTTATTCTGTAAATTTAAACCTCGATTGGAATCTTCTTGGATAAGTTTATTAATTAAACCGCTGTTTACAAATCCTAAGCCATGATATCCATATTGAATTACGGTTCTAAATTCTTCGCCTAAGTAATAATCAACAAAAGTTTCACGAGGGGTTTTTAAATCTTCATAGCGATCTGCTTTAAGATTTGTATCGACTATCGCTGTTACTTTAAATTTCATTTCTTCGGAAAAATTATAATTTCTTAAAGTAATGTATCTTCCGATTAAATCTTCATATCTAGTAAAGTTTTCAGGTTTTATGTCGATAAAATTGGTGTCATCATCATAACTATAACCTTTTTGAGTAAAATGCTCAAAAATATAGTCTGTTACCGCAATTTCCGTATCTTTAGTTGGCATCTTGCCATTAACTGTAAAGCCTAGTTCAAGCAGTTCATCCTCTGTAAACTCGGCAAATCCTGAGATTGAATCCAAGTAAAACAAATTATAATCTCTAATTGTTGTCGGAGAAAAATTATTATCCATCCTAAAGGCGCCGTTACGATCACCCGACCCTGCTGTATAGACGGGTTTAAAACTAAGTCCGATATCCTTTCCGATTCCATCATTTAGATCATTGATATTTTCTTCCGATAAAGTTAATTCCATTACTCTAATATATCCATCGACTTCGAATTGATTTGTTTTCGCAAACGCTACCGAATCAATTTGACTATCAATGATGGAGTTAACTGTTGCATCAATTTTATTATAAGCAGCTAAGGAATCCGAGACTCCAAAAAGGGTAAAGGCAACTAAGGAGAGGAGTACTGTAAAAAAGAGACGAAATTTTTTATGATTAAGACCACTTGCTCCCATTC
>CALEGD010000006.1 GCA_937877075.1 uncultured Acholeplasmatales bacterium | reverse complement strand
CTTCAGTTAGAAATTCCCAGGCCCAGTGAATAGCATCCCGTTTAAAATAATCACCAAAAGAGAAATTCCCCAACATCTCAAAAAAAGTGTGATGGCGAGCGGTATAACCGACATTTTCGATATCATTGGTTCGAATTGATTTTTGGGAGTTAACCATTCGCTTGTTGCTTGGAATTTCTCGACCGTCAAAAAACTTTTTTAAAGGAGCAACCCCGGCATTAATCCATAGTAAGGTCGGATCATTTATCGGAATTAGTGGCGCACTCGGAATAATATCGTGGCCTTTGCTTGTCCAAAAATCCAGCCACATTTGGCGGATTTCATAACTTTTTAAATTTTTCATATTTCTTCTACTCTTTCTTTGATTCAACATCGATTAAAGTAACCATGATTATAGGACTTTTTTTAGTCGTTCGGAAGACTTCTTTATTGATAGCTTCCTTCATTTTATTTTTTAGTTCACTCCAATCAATATAACGTTTAGAAAAATATTTACCAATAATTTCTTCGGCTAAATTCTTTACGGCATTTGAAACTTCTTCGGCGGTTTCACCGACCATAAAACCTTTTAATACTACTTCAGGTCCGGCGATAATCTGCTTTAGGCGGGCATCAACGCTGGTTATGACTAATAAAAGTCCGTCCTCTGAAAGCATTTCGCGATCCCTTAAGACAACTTCATTAATATCACCAACAAAAGAACCGTCAACTAAAACATCACCGGATAGGACCTTGTCTTCTGTTGCGAGGAGTTGCCCGTTTTCAAAGTTTATTTTAATACCATTATCAAGAAGGATAATATTTTCCTCCTTAAAACCGGCTTCAAGGCAAATCCGCTTCTGCATATATTGATGACGATATTCACCGATAATCGGAATTACATATTTCGGTTTCAACATATTATAAAGCATCTTTAAATCTTCACTGTCCGCATGTGATGACATTAACATCGACTTCGGAATAACCGTTACCTTAGCATTATGACGATGAAGCAGACTGGTTGTCTTTTGAGCCATTATTTCGGTCCCTGTTTGAGGTTGAGAAATAATGATAATATTATCATCTTCTTTGATTTCAATCAACCTGTCAACTCCGTTACACATCCTTTGCAAGGTATAATAGGGCTCATGACGATTACCGGTAATAATAACCGCAAGATCATCGCCATCATTTCGATTATCTTCGGTCATATATTTTAAGGTTAAGAGATTTTCTTCAGGAATGCGGAGATAACCTTCATTCATAGCGATATTAATTGTTTTTTGAGCTTTCTTGCCGATAATGGCGATTTTCCGTCCGTTTTGCACACAAAGATTAATAACCTTCTGAATTCGTTGTAATTCGCTGGAAAACATTGAAAAAATCACTCGTTTTGAGTTTTGGAGAGTCTCATTGACCTGATGTATCATTTGATAATCATTTGAAGCACGACCAATATTTAAGGCTCCTAAGCTTTCTGAAAATAATGCCAGGACACCGTCCTTTGCTATTTCAATAATATTTCCGAACGAAGTTTGATAATGAGGATTTGTGTTAGAAGCAAATGTAAAGTCGGGGGCATAAACCAAGGCTCCGTCTTCGGTTTTAACTGCTATACCTAAAGATTCTGGAACACTGTGAGAGGTTGAATAAAAATGCACCGACACTTTTCCGAAATTTAAAACTTTGTTCGCATTAATTCTGTACAGACGATAGTCACCGATATTCATTCCGGCCTCATTTAGTGCAAGTTCTACAAGCGACATTGTAAAGTGGGTACCGAATACTCCAACATTTATTTTTTTCAATAATTCCGGAACTGCTCCGATAAAATCATCATGTCCATGCGATAAAAAAATCCCTTGAATTCTCTCCTTATTTTCAAGCAGATGGGTAATATCGGGTATAACCGAATCAATTCCATAAAGATCGAAACTCGGGTTTTTTAATCCGGCATCTAAGATGAATATTTTTCCGTCCACTTCGAGGACATACATATTCTTGCCGTTTTCTCCTAGGCCACCAAGGGCACAAAAACTAATTTTACTCATTTTTTTCACCTTTGTAATATTATACCAAAATTTAATGATAATATCAATCAAAAAGAATGGTTATTGTTTTCTGACTTCATTATCTATTATGTTAATAAAACTTAAGACTCAAACAAAAAAATCCTCGTTTAGAGGATTATTTTAACTTGAAACTTGAACAAAAAGTTTCACCCGATCTTCTTGCACGAGTTCCGTCAATTTTAATATCCTTAGCCTGACATATTAATCGTCTATTGAAAACACAATTTACCGCTTCGCAATTAACTTCCAGATTCTTAGCATCATCGCCTAATAGTCCAATTTCCATCTTATAGGACTTGTCTGCACCTTCACGTTCGCGTTTGCGATAACTCGAACATCTTGTTTCGTTTTCTTCAAGTGCGGTATCACCCTTCACTTGTATTCCGTCTCGAACACAAAACCTTTCGTGCCAATAAGTACAAGTATCAACACCACATTTTAACCTTGGCATAATCTACCTCCTATTATTTTACTTTAGATTTTTTTTAGAATCTATTAACTAAGGTCATTATTATTATTCTTTATTCTTTGTTTTTCATACTTTTGTTATCAAAAGGAAAACGAATCAAAACTTTCATTAAACGTTTAAAATTTAAGGGAAATAGTGGAAAAAGATAAGGTTTTCCAAATGATTTTAATCTAATTAAATAAGTTAACCAAAGGAGAAAAGCGATCACAAAACCATACCAATTACCTAAAAGAACGGCCAAGATAAAGATTAGCTTTGTAATCTTATTAGCTAACCCTAATTCATAGCTCGGTGTCAGATAAGTTCCGATGGCGCTTACGGCAACTAGCAGAACGGTTTGAATCGAAAATAGTCCGACATTTACAGCAAAGTCCCCAAGGAGAAAACCGGCAATTAAACTCATGGAAGTTGAAAGGGAGTTAGGGGTATGAATTGAAGCCAAACGTAGGAATTCAACTCCGATTTCAGCAGCAATTATCTGAAGATAAATATTGGCTTTAACTTCTGCGCTCGGTGCAAGAATTTCTAAAACTCCGGGAAGGGCAGCGTTAGAAACTAATATCAGCCAAATTGGAGTTAAGAAAATCGAGATAAAAATTCCTAAAAATCTAATCCACCGAAGATAGGTACCAGAGGTCGGTGTTTGTCGGTATTCCTCAAAATGCATCATATGATCAAAGATTGTACAAGGAGCGAGGATGACAGAAGGTGATGAGTCAACAAAAATTGCAAACATACCTTGATAGAGATGAACGGCAACCGTATCGGCTCTTTCCGTATATCTAACAAGTGGATAGGGATTTAATTTTTTCCTCCTGATCATCAATTCTTCAAGACCTTTATCGGTCATAATCAGGTGTTCGGTTTCTACAGTTTTAATCCGCTCCTGAACTTTTGAAAGCAGATAATCATCACAAACACCTTCAAGATAGGTAAGACAAACATAGGTCGGACTTTCATTTCCAATTTGAAAGAGCTTATTTCTTAGGCGGGTATCCTTAATCCGCCTCCGTAGTAATTGAATGTTCATGTGAAAGTTTTCGTTAAAACCGTCATGAGAACCACGAATAACCTTTTCCATATCGGGTTCACTGATTGAACGATTCGGGTAACTTCTGACATCAAGAGAGATAGCTTTAAGGCTGTCTTCAAGAATTATTACCGCCATACCATTTAAGATATTATAAATTATTTCATTTAAATCCTCGATTAAAGTCAAATTATGATGTGCCAGATTTTCATAGATTAAATCAAAGGAATACTCTTTAGTTCGAGGAATAGCAAGAATGCTGCTCATAATTTCAATCATATTTTGGTTATCTACCATTCCCGTTAAAAAGTATATATTTATCCCTTTTTCAAAAATCTTTATTTCCCGACGACCGATATCATAGGATTTATTAAAGCCGATAGCGGCTTCTACTATCCCGGTGTTTTCTTGGAAATTGTTTGTAAGTTTCACGCTTAACCTTTAGGTCTAAAGATAATTGCAACAAAGAAGGCAAATATAATGGCAGCTGCAATTCCGGCAGCACTGAGATCAAAGACACCGGTAAGTATTCCAATATAACCGACTTGTTCGGCTTTTTCTAAAGCGGAGTGGAGGATGGAGTGACCAAAGGAAGAAATCGGCAGACTAGCCCCGGCACCGGAAAATTTGATTAATTTATCATAACCATTAAAAAGGTCTAAGGCAGCTCCCAAAAAGACAAAGAGGGAAGTAATATAAATCGGTACCAATTTAAACTTGTCCATTATGTATTGAGCAAGTGCACAAATCAAACCTCCGACGATGAAAGCTTTTAGAAATATCATTTAAGCCATCCTTTCCAATACCACGGCATGAGCAATGCCCGGTATTGATTCTTTTTGGGCAGTTATTACCGAATTTAATAAGGCTCCGGTTGCAACTACTAATATCTTTCGGTAAACACCTTCCCGCAGTTTCCTCAATAAATAGCTAAAGGTAACTGCGGCACAACATCCACAACCAGAACCTCCGGCAAAGACTTCCTGATTATCACGGTCATAAATTAAAAGACCGCAATCTTTATAGTTACTGTCCAAATCAATATTTACTTCCTTAAAAAGTCTAACCACCATATCCCTACCATAATATGAGAGATCTCCGGTTACAATCAAATCATAGGACTCGGGTCCGACCCCGAAATCTTGGAAATGTTGCCAGATAGTATCAAAAGCCGCCGGTGCCATGGCCCGTCCCATATCAAGCGGATCGTTTAGTTTGGCATCAATTACCTTTCCGCTCGTCAGAGCTGAAACCTTGATATCTGTCGCTTGATTGGTTAAGAGCGCAACTCCTGCCGCCGTAACCGTAAAGGTTAGAGAGGCAGGTTTTTGTCCGCCATATTCGGTCGGATAACGGAATTGACGTTCCGAAGTGGCATTATGCGAGGACGTCCCGACCAAAATCTTATTCCCAAATTGACTTTCAATCAGTGAGGCACCAACAATCATGCTTTCAACCGCAGTACTGCAAGCGCCAAAGACACCAAGGTAAGGCAAATCATAATCCCGCATTACATAATTACCAATAATTAATTGATTATTCAAATCGCCTCCGACATAATAATCGAGGTCGGATATTTCTAAATTATTCTTTTTTAAACACATTTTAATCGCATCGGTTAAGAGCTGCATCTCCGCTTTTTCCCAAGTGTTCGCATTACAATAGAGATCTTCATAAGTTTTATCGAAATAGTTGTAAAGAGGACCGTTCTTTTCTTTCGGTCCGGCAGCAACCCCAGCCTCACCCAAATAAACATTCGTTAATAAAGCACTTTGTTTTCCTACTTTCATATCAAATACCTATAAAATAGCGGAGAGTACCGAAGATGAAGGCACTTAAGACTCCAACAACTATTACACTTCCGGCTAGTTTAAACATATTGGTAATTATTCCTAGAAACATACCTTCGCTTTTGGATTCCAAAGCGGCACTGGACATGGAGTTAGCAAAACCGGTAATCGGAATAATCGTTCCACAACCGGCAAATTGACCGATTTTATCATAAATACCAAAACCGGTGAGCAGTGCCCCAATGAGAACCATAATGGTAACCATAATTGCACTGGCTAAATCCTTTTCTAAATTAAAACCGTCTTTTAATATTTCTAGGATAATTTGTCCGATCAATGAAATTATTCCCCCGACAATAAATGCTTTAAAAACATTTTTAAAAATCGGTCGCTGGACTTCAGTTTCTTTCTTTACTTTTTCAATTATTTTTTGATGTTTGATATCCATAATACACTTCCTTTATTCAAAGCTATATTTATTCTTATTTTCTCTTGAATTACTGTTTTTATAAGTAAAAAGTGTCTGATATCAGACACAATTACTTCTTTCTTTTTTTATTTTTAATTATCAAGATAATTTGAATAATTATCGTCGGCATTATCGCATTTACAAACATCATGATAGTTTGAGTAAGATTAAGCGGAAAAGCAAAAAAGATTTTTTGAAACAAAGGTAAAAATAGTGCAAGATTAATTAAAAGCATTCCAACTATAAAAGACCAAATCATTGCCTTATTTCTGACTTTTTTCTTGAAGATTGATTTAGTTCCCCGACAATTGAAACTATGGAAAAGTCGGGCGATACAAAGAGTACCGAAAACCATGGTTCTAGCCACATAGTGATCTGTTTTTAAACCGAGTTGGTAAGATATAATCGTAAAGATGGCTATCAGGATTCCTTCAAAGCCAATTATCTTAAGAACATGACGCGACAGCAGACTTTGATCGGGATTACGGGGTGGACGCATTAAGAGGTCTTCATCGTTTTCTTCCATTCCGATTGCTATTGCCGGCAGACTGTCGGTCAGTAAGTTAATGAATAGAAGGTGTACCGGTGCAAAAGGAATCGGCAGTGATAGAAGCGAAGTATAAACAACTAGAATAATCGCCGCAGCATTTCCCGATATCAAAAAAGTGATGGCATTTTGAATATTATTATATATCTTTCGGCCGTTTCTGACCGCTTTAATAATCGTATAATAATTATCATCGGTAAGGATAATGGAAGATGCTTCTTTTGAAACCTCGGTTCCGGATAGACCCATAGAAATTCCGATATCGGCTTTTCGAATCGCCGGGGCATCGTTGATTCCGTCTCCGACAAAAGCGACAATTTCCCTGTTCTTCTGTAATGCCTCGACAATCTTAATTTTATGTTCCGGAGAAACCCGAGCATAAACCGAAACCCTTTTGATAACTTTTGATAAATCCTCAAGGTGCATACGGTCAAGTTCATTTCCATTTACCGCTAAATCTTGATCCCGGAAGATTCCCACATCCCTGGCAATAGCAATGGCCGTATTTTGATGGTCACCGGTAATCATAATCGGTTTGATTCCGGCATTTATTGCAGCTTGAATTGCCCTTTTTGCTTCGGGACGCGGAGGGTCAACCATCGTCACCAAACCGAGAAAAACCAGATTGTTTTCATCGCGATGCGATATTTGTTTTTCATACTCCCGTTCGTCTAAATTTATTTCTTTATAAGCGAGCCCCAAAACCCGATAACCTTTATTCCCTAATGCCTTCAGATGCAAATTGATGTCATAACGATCGCCTTCAGTAAGCATCCTAAGTCTGTTTCCGTTATGAAGTTCTGTACATTTTCTTAAGACGACATCACTGGCTCCCTTTACAAATATAAAATATTTACCGTTCACCTTATTTAAGGTACTCATTATCTTCCTATTTGAATCAAAGGGTAGTTCCGAAACCCGCGGATATTTTTCCAGTTCATGGTATAGATTGATATTATAATATTTTGAAAAATCAAGCAAAGCAACTTCGGTGGCATTTTTATTTTGGTCGGCGGTTAAAACCGAATCATTACAAAGATAACAGGTCATTAAAAAATATTGATGATTTTGATGTTTTAAATCCAGTGCTTTTGAAGATATAATCTTACCCTCAAGATATAATTCCTGGACTTCCATCCGATTTTGAGTCAAAGTTCCGGTTTTATCCGAACAAATGACATTAATACATCCCAATCCTTCAACCGCTTTTAATTCTTTAATAATCGCCGCATCTTCAGCCATCCTTTGCGTACCAATAGCAAGAACAATGGTAACAATCGAACTTAAGGCTTCGGGAATCGCAGCAACGGCAAGAGCAACCGCAAACATTAGTGAATCAAGTAAAGTAATCTTACGATAAAGACTTAATAGAAAAATAGTTATACAAATAATGATGATAATCAAAGCAAGCTTTTTTGAAAAGTCATCTAAGGCAATCTGAAGCGGTGTCCTCTGGCTTTTGGTTTCACCGAGCAATCGAGCAATCTTTCCAAGTTCGGTTTCCATTCCGACTTTCGTTGCAACAAAAAGGGCTTTTCCGGAAGTAACCACCGAACCGGAAAAAACCATATTTTTTTGATCCCCTAAAGGTAGTCCTTCCTTTACAATCATTTTATCATCTTTTTCAACGGCCTGACTTTCACCGGTTAAAGAGGATTCATTTACTTCAAGGTTTTGAGAATAGATAATTCTTCCGTCGGCAGCAATAATATTTCCGGCTTTAATAACAAGGATATCTCCGACCACGACCTCATAAGTCGGAATTAAAATTTCCCGCCCTTGCCTAACCACTTTCGCATGTGGACTGGAAAGGCGCTTTAAGCTACGAAGTGATTTTTCCGCTTTAAAATGTTGATAAGTTCCGATAAAGGCATTGAGGGTGATGACACAAAAAATAACAATCGTGCTTTCCAGTTCACCGGTAAATAATGATATTAATGCAGCAATAATCAAGATTATTACCAATAAATCTTGAAATTGTTCCAGAAAAACCCTCGCCTTAGAAGGCGGGGCCTTTTCTTGAAGAACATTTTTTCCAAATTTTTTTTGGTGTTCACTAACTTGTTTAGAACTTAGTCCCTGATAAGTAACCCCAAAATGATCTAAAACCGCTTGTTTATCCAGATTATAAAACTTCTCCATCCTTATTACCGCCTTCAGTTAATCCCTTTTTTATTCAAAGACATATTAAATGTATGCTATAGGCAGTTTTTTTATGACTATTTGTCCTTATTTACCAGTCAATATTTTCCTCAATCTTTTAAGTGCTTTTGCTTCCATTCTTGATATTTTGCTTTGACTTTTTTGTAATTTTTCAGCTACTTCCGACTGGGAATAATTTTGAAAATAACGAAGTTCTATTAAGTTTCTGTCGCCGTTATTTAAAGCATCAAGCGCATCATAGAGTAGATTACGTCGCTCATCGCCAATTGAGATAAAATCAAGGAGTTCAGTTTCGCTCTCCCCCGATTTGTCTATTTCCCGATTTAAAGAAAGTACTTTATGTTGGTAAATATAGGCAAGAAGAACATTGTCACGAGAGGTATTTAATTCTTCGGAGATGGCTTCAATACTTTTATCTTCGTTTTCTCGCAAATAGCGGATAATCCGATAGATTTGTTTATTCAAACGAATCGGACTTTGTTTCCTGAGTTCCTTCTTAATCTCTCCAAGGATGTAGAAAGTGGCATAAGTATTGAATTTTACTGAATAATCAGAATTGTAGTTTTTGGCCGCAGCATGTAAACCCATAAGTCCGGCCTGCATTAAATCATCCTTATCGGCCTGTCCGTAATTAAATTTATTTACGATCTTAGCCACAAGATCTAGATTTTCAGAAAACAGATCCATATCATTCAATCATCTTCGTACAGATGACGGTCGTTCCCTTTCCGACTTCCGACAAAACTTCTACGGAATCGGAAAAAATGTCCATAATTGTAAAGCCAAGTCCGGCTCTATCCTCATCCTCACGGGTACTAAAAAGTGGCTCTCTGGCTTGTTTGATATCAACAATTCCCACCCCGGTATCCTGAACAGTAATAATAAGTTTTCCTTTTTCAAGTTTTAAACTCATAAAAACCAGTTCCGTAGGATCACTTTGGTAACCATGAACAATCGCATTCGTAACCGCTTCCGAGACAATTGTTTTAATTTCATTAACAATATTTAAAGTTAAATCTTGTTCCACCAAGAAACTAGCAACCGTCCCTCGGGCAAAGCTAACATTCTTTACCAAAGCACTAAATTTCATTTCCATGTAATTTTCCATTATGCAACCCCCAAATATTCATTTACTTCTTCTTCGCTTCTCATTATTGAACAAATTTTATTCAGTCCCGACAAGAGCACCAATTTTCGGATATGTTCGTTCATAGAACAAAGAACAACCCCTCCGGCAATCCTTTTTAAGCGATTGTACCGGCCAATAATAAAACCGACGCCACTGCTGTCCATAAACTGCAGTTTATTAAAATTAAGAACCAAATAACGTATCTGATATTTCTCTATCAACTCAGAAATCCTAACCCGCAGGTCCTCGACTGTATGCTGATCCAGTTCCCCATCCAAACGAGCATACAAAACGTTCTTTTTAATTAACATTTGTACATTTAACACATAACTCATCCCTTTCTACTTTAAGTATTTTATAATAATTTTCATTCAGATACAAGACAAGCCGGGAAATAACAAAAATATCGACAGAAAAAAGGCTGAATAAGATGATGAATTAAGAGAATATTTCTCTAAAAGGAGAAAAGGATGCCTGATTAAATTAAAAATTGGCTTTAATTCTGAACAAAAAAAGCAAACATTTTAGTTTGCTTTAGTTTAAACCGAAACAGTAGAAACGAGGAATATTTCTTTTAAAACTTCACAGAAGATTGTAAAGTAGGAGGCCCGTTTAACTTCTTCTTTTACGGCCAAATTCACTTCTTTGATTAATTCACCGTCGTAATAGACCTTTAAGGTTCCGACCTTTTTATTATTATAATAAAGATTGTTATAATTAATTACCAGTTCCGTGGTTACCTTTTTTAAAGGTTCTCCTTTTTTATTTAAGACATTAACATCATCGGTTAAAATTATATGGTAGAGTTTCGGATAAAAACTAACATCTTCATAGGTTTTTACCACCGCATTTCTTTTAAAAAGAGAAATGACCTGATAATTATTTATTGCATAGTTTAATAATTGTAATGCCTCGGTATTGCGTTTAATATTTGTAGTACAACCCATAACCACGGCAATAAAGCGCATGCCGTCCTTTTTCATGGTTAAGGATAAATTATTACCCGCCTCAGGAAGCCAACCGGTTTTAAGGCCGTCAACTCCTTCCACGTATTTTACAAGCTTATTGGTATTTACCAGCCAAAATCTCTTTTCCGTATTCTCACGGACATAGTCTTCATAGATCTTCGTATAGTTTAAAACCTCAGGATAATGATTTATTAAATAAGAAGACATCACCGCTACATCATAAGCGGTGGTCAGATGTCCATCTACATATAGACCGTTCGGATTTTTAAAACTTGTGTTCTTGCAGCCGATACTTTGGGCTTTCTTATTCATCATTTTTGAAAAATTGGCGATACTTCCGCCAAGCGCCTCCGCAAAGACAATAGCGGCATCATTAGCTGAACCGATTGCAACCGACTTTAAAAGATCATCGACACTCATCTTCTCTCCGACTTCTAAATAAATTTTGGTTCCTTCTAGACCCTTAATATTTTCACTCGCCGTCAACATAGTTGTTTTAGATATCAAACCTTTCTCAAGGGCTTCATAAATCAGAATCATTGTCATTATTTTTGTTAGACTGGCGGGAGCTCTGAGTTCATGAGCGTTTTTCTCATAAATTACTTCTAAGGTCGTCGGTTCCATCAATATCGCACTCTTAGCATCGGTAACTATCTCTAATTCTTGACCCTCTCCTTCTGCTCTAACGGATGCCACCGTAAAGATTAAACATATTATCAATAAACTTAAAAGAATTTTTATTGTCTTTTTCATTATCTCACCATTAAATCTTATTAATTTTTACTTAATAAAAGAACAAGAATCAAGTCTTTTCCAAAGAACTAATAATGAAAAGGTCTTTGCCTATACACTTTTATCTTGGATGAATAAAATAATGTAGGAGGTAAATATGAACTATCGTGATAAAAACAGACCGATGGGAATATACGAAAAACCTTTTATCGGCCCTCAATCAACAAAAAAGATGATGCCGGAACATAAACAAATGCCGACCGGCACTTTGAATCTCTTCCCGGTTGACGAAGCATTACTCCGTGGAACTATTTTCCGTGGCCTTTATGATCCATATAGGAAGAAGGAAATGCCTTTAAAACCACTACCAACCAATGAAAGGGAGCGAATGTTACATGATGTAAATAAATACTATTTTGCTCTACATGAAATGAGGATGTATCTGGATAATTTCCCTGAGGATCAGGAGGCAATCTCTTTATTTACAAATTTTCAAAGGAGTTATACTAAAGCAAAAAGAGAGTATGAAAAACGTTTTGATGCGCTTGATATCGAGGCCGAAAACCTTGATACGAGTCCTTGGAACTGGACAGTAGGCAGATGGCCTTGGGAAGGGGATATGTAATATGTGGCGTTATGAGAAAAGATTAGAATTTCCGGTTAATATCAAGAAAATAGATTTAACCATGGCAAGGAACATTATAACCCAGTATGGCGGTCTATACTGCCCAGAACACAAATAAACGCAAAAAAACCTCTAAAAAGAGGCTTTTAATTTAGTTTTGAATATCATCAACTTCTAAATCTAATACTTCTATTAGTTTTAGAATATTTTTGCCATCAGGAACATGAACTCCATATTCCCATCTTTGGTAGGAGTTTAACGGAACTCCCACCAGAGCGGCCACTTCTTTTTGTGTCATATTTTTTTTACTTCTAGCTTCTTTTAATAATTCAGAGAATTTCATTTTTTTAGTAGACCTCAAAATTGCTTGCTTTTTTGATAATCATGTTAGCGATCCAAACTCCGCTAACATTGTCATCTTTTTTGTTAAAGTCTAGTTTGCCATCAGTTGATCCAAAAGCACCCGCTTTTACAAAATAATCCATAAGTCCATTAGCGCTTGTTTTGGCACTATAACGCAGATATTCTGTACCATCTTTTAATGTAATTTTAACAGCTTTGTGTTCAAGGGGCAGACCAGATCCGTCTCTTGGGATAACTACAATCTTCTCAACTTTAACAATGTTTTCTTGTGTGATTTCCATATAATTTCTCCTTTCTATTTTAGCGGAGTTTACAGCACTCCGCAAGCTATAATAATATCTAATCTACAATACGCAAACTTAACTCGTTGAAATCCCAACCATCCCAATTACGAGATGTAGCGAATTCATCCATATCGACTTCGGCAATTTGCAAAGCTTGATCGATAGTATAACCATTAGCGTTTCCGTTAAACGTTCCAACAACGATTATATTACCGTTGTCATTGTAAATAATTTCAAATTTTCTGTTCATGTTTGTCTCCTTCCGAAGTTATTAACTCCATGATGCCCTTAATAATTTAAGAGCATTTGCAATTAATAACTTATTCTGTAAATAAATTTACCATATCTAATTTAGATATTTCATAAAGCTTACCATTTTCAACGATACCGTAATGCTGTTCGCTGTATTCATTCCAACAATAAGCACCATCAGACAATACATAACATAAACATCTACCTTCTGGTATTGCAAGACTCTTATTAATAAACTGTCTAGCCAATCCATACTTTGGATCTAATCCGTTGATACGAGCAACCCAAGCCGGTTGACGATTACTATCTAAAAGAGATAGTTTGCCATTTTCCCAACAATCAGTAACTTCAACCTTTTTAATAAATACCATTTCTTTTTTCATAAGTCTTATCCTCCTTGATTTCCTTATACTTTATTATACCACGAATGCGTGGTATTGTCAATACCCTTTTTAAACTTTTTTCTATTAAAATGACATTTCAAATGGGCATTTGAATTTTAAGCAAATAAAAAAGCCTCCAGAATTAACTAGAGGCATTTATTTTATCATTAAGTTGTAACATACGATTGATATGATCTAGAGGCTGTTCTTTAGCATCGTCTGTGAGAGGTTTATCTTTTTCTGGTTCGGGAATTGTAGGTTTAGCAGATCCCAAAAGCGGACTATCCGGTATATAACTTATCTTAAATATTCCCGGATGTTTTGCCCGGATATTTATAAACTCATCCAGTATATCCACTACCCTTTTTATTTTCCCTCGTAAAGTTTCTGTAACGAAGAAATAGGCATTCATGTATTTAATCATCCCATTTGCTAAAAACAATCCCACTTGAAGAGATGCCCAAGCAATATTCGCCCAAATCCAAACTCCGGGCTTAAAACCAAAATAGCCAAAAAGAAAGAAAGTGATTATACCGATTAAAGCATCACCGAACCTTTGCTTCCTCTCATATTTTCCGATAGTAGCAGTTAAGAGTTCTTCTTCTGATTTCGCATTATCATAAGCGTTAGTTAACATCACTGGAGTATATTCAAAAACTTTAATCTGCCTGCACTGTTCAGCTATTTTTTTCTTTTCTTTATCTCGATCATAAAACCCTTGGATAAACAAATCATAACTCATAGCATAGTTAAGCAGGTATTCTTTTTGTTTTTGCTTCAATCTTTCTGCATTAGACTTATCGCAAAAGGGAGTTAGTTCTTCGACAAAGCCGGAAATATCGGTTTTTTTATTGGCATAAATAT
>CALEGD010000005.1 GCA_937877075.1 uncultured Acholeplasmatales bacterium | reverse complement strand
ATAGGATTTTACCTCATCTACTATTTCATCATTCTGAAAAAGAGTAAACTCTATATCATATAAATGAGGATTTTCCGGACTCCAAGTCTTTCCGCGATGATGAGCAACGGTATTCATTATTTTACCTTGGAAGATATCCAATGCAAATTTACTATTGATACTATCTAGTGAATAATTATTATAGATTATTAATACTTCTTTATCAAATACCTGAACTTGTAACCTTACATCTGCTTCAGTAGAAATATTTAAATCTACATATAATAATCCACTATCAATATCGCTAGTCATTTTGAAACTATCAATATGAATTTCATCAACTTCTTCTAACCATACTGTTTGCCATAAACCAGTTGTTCTTGTATAGTAAATGCTTTCATTCTTTTCTTTCCAATATTGTTTCCCACGCGGAATAAATTCATCTGTTGATTTATCATAGGCAAATATAACAATTTCTTCTTCTTCATAATTTAAATAATCAGTGATATCTACTTTAAAGCTAGAATGACCGCCGATATGTTTTCTCACAAGTTCATGGTTAATATAAATTTCGCTTTCATAATCACAAGCACCAATATGTAAGATTATTCTTTTACGGAAAGCTTTACTATTTATTTTAAATTTTCTTCTATACCAAACCCGATCATGAAATTCCTGGACATTAATATTACTTAATTTTGATTGGAAAGCAAAAGGGACTTCAATTTTTAAATTAAAATTGTGATTTATATACCACTTCTCCTTATGTCCGATATTATTATCATCAAAGGAAAAGTCCCATGTACCATTTAAGTTTATCCAATTTTTTCTGACAAAGGCTGGTCTTGGGTATTCTCTTCTCTTCATTATCATTTACAAGCCATTTAAGAAAGTCTTCTTAAATGGCTTATACTCCTTATTAATATTAAAATGCTATTCAATTACGCCAACTCTTAAGTTTGAGATTAATCCACTTGCATAATCAAAACTTAAGCCAAGACGATAATTATCTACATAATTAGTTTCGATATAATTTTCTCCGGCAATTGTTGCAGGTGTATCATTCAAAAACAATCTAAATTCAGCCGTTCCTTCAGCTGTAATCAATCTTTCAATTCTGATAGTGTTAGTCAATGTCCAATCGATATTATCAAAATTATCCCAATTCATCCAACCGTCGATATTTGTTTCAAATCTGTTTTGTTTTGTTGGATTTACTCCGACGGCGAAATCAGACAAAACTCCATCTTCTTTAATAAGCAATAAATTAAGTTTAGGCCAGACCCATTCCATTGGCGCATATCTTACTTGACTTAGATCAAACTCTACAAAGAATGAATCTTCTAGAAGGATATTGTCATTTTCAATTTGATTAGAATCAAATGCTACATCATATAATGTATCGTTTAAGAAAATACTGTTTTCAAAGATATTAAAGTTACCATGCCCAGTCCAACCAAAGACATTTGAGAAAACATAATTTCCTATAAATTCATCAATTTCAGTTTCATCGGTAGTGATATTGAAATTACTAAAAACTGCTTCATAATTCATGGTAATTAAACCGGGTCTGCCGCTACTTGTAATAATCGAATCTTTCTCATAGATTAATGTTCCGTCAACAAAATAATATATTTTAATTCCGTCTCTGACAACAGTTAATTCGATTTCATTCTCATAGTCAATTCCGTCCAGCCAAACTATTTTTTGTTCACCCCAACTCCAATCAGATCCTTTAGATCTGCTGACTCCCAAGAAGTCTTTAACATCAAAATTCGGACGCGGGTCGATTAAGAAGGATTCATCCCCTTCAGCAGTTGAACCGGCAATAATTCCAACTTTCGGGAATAGGTCATTATTTAATGCCCCAGTAAGTTTGACTTTTGCGCTGACTTTGTATTTTGTAGAGTTAACATCTTTGAAATAGGCAGTTTGTTCACCGATACCGTTTTGTAAGAGTGAACCGTCATCTAAGAGACTGAATCCATTACTTACATCTTCAAACATTGTATTTCCAAAATCAGTAGTTTGAATATAACCGTTAATTTCTTCTTCCGTTAAGACTTGATAATTGGCGTAAATAGCACTCATATTCATTGTAAACAAACCAGCTTGGGTAGAACCTTTCAGTCCATGAGCGCGTTTATCAACCAAAACATCATTTACAAATATATAGGATATTTCAGTGTCTTTAATTACTGTCATTTTATTAACATCCTGATAACTAAATCCATTCGGAAGCGGACTTCCCGGTCCCCATTGCCAGTTATCATCGTTTCTGTCCCGGGGTACAAATACTCCGTAATAATTATTAAATGGTGGGAATGGATCAAAGAAGAAGTTTACAATTCGATCCTTGTTTTCACCTACAATAACCCCAACTTTGGGATACGGGTCATTGTTTAAGATAACGAGATTGCTGATATCAACACTGAATCCATATCTATTACCGGTGATATTTTTGAAATAAACATATTGATCATAACCACCATATTGAATAACACGATTTTCTTCATCAGATAAATCAAATCCGTTAGTTGCAAGTTTTCCGAAGTTACTATCGCCAAAGATAGTTCCGTCGTCAGAAAGAGAAAGACCATTCGCATCAAATGTTAGATAATTGGTCGGTTCCATATGTGATAAATCTTGATATGAATTCCAATTAAAGTCATTTGAGCCAAATCCATACGATTCAATAAATGCTGGAAAAATGTCAATGGTCTCCGGTTTTGAATTTAAGTTAAGCGATGTCCAGGGGATAAATACCTCTGATGTATAACCTAGGGAATTTTGGTTTGCTTCGACATCTTTTTCAAAGGTATCAATTATTGTGCCGTTGATGTTAACAACACTGGAAAAGGGAACATAAAATCGCGACCATCCATATTCGTTCCCCGTCGGAACACCGATCCACATTTCTCTGTCATTTGTAGCACTTACTCTTATTTGGAGAAAGTCTTTATTGACTTTAGTCCTTTGACTTGTTGGATTAATATATAGTTCAAATGAATCGTTTTTATAGATTTCATTTAGACTATTATAATAAATTTGGGGGTCTTTAATTTGTACCCCAACTAATAAGCCACTTTCGAAAAAGACGGTTGTTAGGGTCATTTTATGATTTGCATCGCCAGTTTTTGAAAACTCTAAATAGTTTTTTCCTGTATAAAAGCCTTCATTTAATTGTCCGTCAAAAACTATCGTATCTTCCAAAGGAGCTTTGTTTTCATCAAAACCTTGGGGAAAATTAGGGTTCTCAAAAC
This sequence comes from uncultured Acholeplasmatales bacterium, assembly GCA_937877075.1. Classification (GTDB taxonomy): domain Bacteria; phylum Bacillota_I; class Bacilli_A; order ML615J-28; family CAG-698; genus DTU067. Next base: position 59,412 of record CALEGD010000005.1, on the reverse strand, counting down.
TATATTCCGCAAGTTTACCGCAGGATGCAAGCAAAAGTGTAAGTACGAGTAAAAATAATATTGATAGTTTCTGCTTCATTATCTTCACTACCTCCCCAGAACGACAATTTCAGAAATTGAGAATGCCTTTCCGTTATCAATTTCAATTGTTATTTCTTTTGTATCAAGCTCATCATATTCAATAATGAAAGCACCGCCCGGTCTCATTTCTAAATATTCAGGATCATAATCATTAATATATAAAGGATTATAGCCGATGTTTTTGGCACTGAATTTGTTGTTGATGGTGATTTTCTTAATTTTCATAAATGAAGTTTCAATATCTACTGAATTATAAACCAAAATCGCTCTAGTAGTTATTGCTTCATCAAATTTTATTGTTAATAAAACTTTTCCGTTGTCAACATGATATTCATATTCAGTTTCATCAAGATGCATTGCGATAATTCCGTCGGTTAATTTAGAAGTTTCTGCACCGGTATTAGAAGTTAATGTTCCTTCGCTCATAACATTTCTGTAACCCGAACTTACTTCTGGAAGAGGTTGGAGTGAATAAGTAGGTCCGTTAACATGAGGTTTATCTTCTGTAAAGATTACGCGGTCGACGGCTATGGCTCTACTGCTATCTCCGTATACTCTGTCAGTGTGGGCGTGATAAGCAATAAATAACTCATTACCGGCACTAAAGAAACTATGATGACCTGTTCCTGACATATGATCCCAAGTAAGGTCGACACCGAGGATTCGGTTTTTCTCCGGCTTTACAAAGTCTCCTAATGGATTATCAGCAACCGCATAACCGACAGCGTATTCACGGGCCCAGAAAGGATTCGCGGAATAAGTAAGGTAATATTTACCGTTATGTTTATACATAAAGGCTCCCTCATTCCACATGTTTGCACCGTTAGTCTTATGTTCCCATTCGATTGAACCTAAACCCAATTTTTCCATCGAAGCAATTGTTGGGAAAGTTGGATAAGTTAGTAGTTTTAAGGTATCCATATCCGGGGTTACCATATCTAGCATCTTAACTCCATAGATCGAAGAAACTCCGTCTACTTGGTCTTTTGAAAAATATAAATAGAAATCATCACCATCAATAAATGGAGAAGCATCGATTGCCGGAAAACCAAAGTCAAATACTTGAGTTCTATGATCATAGACTACTCCGTTTGCACCTTGACCACTAAATTCTTTAAAAGGTCCGTTTGGTGAATCGGCGACTGCGACACTCATTCCGCGTCTTTTTGTTTTTTCATTTTTACCGGTATAGTACATATAATACTTTCCGTCTTTATAGATAACTTCGGGTGCCCAGATATCTCTGATTGCCCAAGAATCTCTTTCGGGAATAAAGGCAGGACCCATGACTTCCCAATCATTAAAGTTCTTAGTTCTCCAGGAGTAAACCCCGGTTGCACCGATGATATCCGTCGTATTGTACATATAAAAATAACCTTTTTCTTCTCCTTCTGTTATTTCGATTACAGAGGGGTCAGCTCCTAATGTTTTAAGATCATTCCTATAGAACAAGTTTTGATTAAAACCATCCTTACTAAATGTATCATAGTAAGCAAGTTTTTCTGTACAACCTGCCAATAAAAATGGCAAGCCGATAGCTATAAATAAAATTAATGTTTTTTTCATAAATTCTCCTGTTTTATTTAATCCCGCTCCTAGTTATTCCTTCAACAAAATATCTTTGAGCAAAAACAAATATTAAAATTGTTGGAATTAGCGATACAACAGCTCCGGCCATAACGGTCGGCCAGTTACCTACATTAGTTCCTTCAAAAAATCTTAAAGCAATCTGCAAAGTATATTTTCTCGGATCTTGTAAATATAACAAAGGTCCAAAATAATCATTATAACCACCAATAAATCCAAGGATTGCCTGAGTTATAAATGCCGGTTTTGATAAAGGAACCATTATCTTAAAGAAGATTCCAAGTTCTCCCATTCCATCGATTGTTGCCGCTTCCAACAACTCATTCGGTATTCCTTGGAAATATTGTCTTAAGAAGAAGACGGCAGCAGCCGCTCCGAACATTCCGGGAACCATCAAGGGGAAAAATGAATCTCCGACCAATCCTAGTTTGTCATAAATCATATATGAAGGGACCAACATAACAATTCCGGGAAACATCATTGTCAGCAATAAAAGAGAAAACCCTATTTTTTTACCTTTAAAACGAAGTTTTGCGAAAGCATAGGCGGAAAATCCGCTTGTTAGAAGTCCGATCAAGGTAGCGGGTACGGTTATAATCATTGTATTCTTAAATCCAACCAAAATTGATGACACACCTTTGGTTCCGCCCGACACATCCTCAAACAGTACTTCTATATAACTGTTAAAGTTCCATCCTTCTTTAGGTAGCCAAGTAAATGGTAGTGAGGTTGCTTCGGGATTGGTTTTAAAGGAAGTTACTAAAATTACATAAAACGGCAAGAGAATAAAGAGAGCCATCAAAATTAAAAATATATAATTAAAAACTAATCGAATATTTTCTTGTCCTCTTTTTGATTTCTTTGTTTTAATTCTTTTTTGTATATCTGCCATTTTATTTCACCCATTTACTTGATAATTTAAAATTAGCTCCGGTAATACAGACAACTATAATAGTGAGTATCCAGGCGACTGCTGTCGCTATTCCCATACCATAAGTAATAATTTCTTGGAATCCGGCATTGTATAAGTAATAGACCATGGTTAGTCCGGCATTATCCGGACCACCACCCGGGGCCATGATTTGGAATCTCGCGAAGTCTTGCAGGCCGCCAATAATGCTTATTGAAAGCAAATAGAAGGTTACCGGAGAAATAGACGGTAAAGTAATATGGTAAAACCTTGCAATAGATCCGGCTCCATCTATTTCCGCAGCTTCATAAAGAGACGGGTCAATATTTGTCATAGCGGCGCTGAAGATAATAGTATTAAATCCGATACCGCCCCAAACCGACATCATTATCATTGCTGGCATTAAGGTCTTTGAATTTCCCAGCCAGTCCGGTCCTTTAATGCCGATATATGAAAGCAGAGTATTAATGATTCCAAATTCTCCGTCAAATGCCCAACGCCACATTATTGAAACCGCTACAACCGAACAAACATAAGGAAGAAAGTATATTGTTCTAAAAATTCCTTTTCCTTTCATTCTTTTGTTTGTAAGAATGGTCGCAATGATAACAGATAATGATAAATTAATCGGTATTGATAACATCGCATAAAATGTATTACCGACAGATTTCCAAAAAACCTCATCAGTTAAAACATGTGTATAGTTTTTTAAACCCATCCAGTTCATATTCGAAAAACTATATCCCAAAGGTTTATATAAACTAACAACAAAACTAAGAATCAAGGGGATTAGACCAAAAATAAAAAATCCTAAGAGCGGAATAAATGCAAGCACAAATCCCCATTTTGAATACCTTACTTTATTTTTATGTTTTTTGATGAGTTCTTCCATCTAAATTACCTCGTTACTTATTTATATAATTTCTTAATAATTCATCTGTTTTCTCTGTAAATCTTGAGAAGAATTCGTCCAAGTTCATATCACCATTCAATACTGAACCATTTAATGTAGGTGCCCAAATATTAATCCAAGCTTTATCAGGTAACATCGCCCAGTCTCCTGCTTTTTGGTAACTAGCGGCTTCAATAAAAGCTCTTGCATTCGCAGGTTTTTTATCGGATTGTAGGAATACGTCGGTATTCGCAACACTGATTTGGTTTGGAATATTAAAGCCTGTCTCAGCTTGAGTTGATTGACCTTCCGGTCCTGCCATAAACTCCATGAAGCTGAAAGCAGCTTCAACTTTCTTTGATTTTTTCCAAATTCCAAATCCCATTGATCCGCTATGTCCAGCCGGAATTCCGTCTTTGTGCACCGGAAGTGGTGCAACGTCCCAATCAAATTTCGCATCCCTTCTAACTGTAACAACCGACCATCTTCCATCAACCATCATCGCAACTTTACCGGAAGTAAAATAATTAGTTTTACCGGTTGTATTAATTGTATTTGGTTTTGGCGAAGTTCCGTGAACTGTTGATAAGTCTACAAAATGTTTGAATGCTTCACGGTTTGAAGGAAGCTCAACGCCGGTATCAGAAGTGTTCTTTTCAGTCTTTCCCAAAGCAAACTCATAATAACCTTCATCGTTTAGTTCTGCAACATCTCCGCCGATACTCCAAACATAGTTAAACCACCATTCGGTATAATAACCATAGGTTGTAGGCGATGAAGGATTGTGAGATTTTGTAAGTAAATAGGAAAGAGCTTCGGTTTCTTCCCAAGTCATCGGAATCCGATTATTGAAAATTTTATTTTCAATATTATATCCGAACTTCTCATCATCAGTAATTGTCGGATCATCAAGATCTTTGCTGATCACTGTAACGCCAACCTCATTTAAAGCATCTATATTATAATAAACTACTGTCGGTCCAATGTCTTTTGGTAATGCATATAACGGTGCATCTTCAACCGATAATTTAGTTGTTTTATCATAACGATATCTTTTAATTGCTTCCGGCCAAATATCTTCTAAGTCAATAACTTCACTATTATCGACTAATTCAGAAATATCATATAAAAAGTCTAATTCCACCCATTTTTTCAGGCTTCCGTCTCCGACATAAAATATATCCGGAGCTCTGGTACCGGAAAGGATTTGTTCCATAGAGCTTTCATAAGAAGCAGCAGGTTTTTGTACATAATTTACATATACCTCTTCATTTGTTTGATTGAAGAGATCAACTAAGCCTCTAAACACTTCTACTTCTAATTTGTCTCCCCAACCCCAAAAATCGATTTCAATCTTACCTTCTTTTAAAGGATCTTCTTCACCACCACATGCAGTCAAGAAAAATGCACCCAATAAAACGAAGATGAAAATTAATACTTTTTTATACATCTATTTTTCCTCCTAAAAAAAGTATCGATAACCATCGGTTATACACATTAACGATAATGTAGTAAATCAATAATAATCCTATACAGTATCAATTTCTACAGGGATTAATCAATATCGTTAAGTATAATACTAAAAAATTATTCACAATGGTAAACGTTTGTATACATATATTTTACATTACATTAAGGTTAATGTCAACCTAATATTTTATTTTAGACACCATATATTGATTTATTATTTAAAAATAGTTTTCAGCTCTTAAATTTTATGTATTTAAGAGCTGAGAAACATATATTTAACAATTTTATTTTTTTCGTCTAAACATAGCCATTCCGGTCGCTCCTATACCACCAGTGATTATAATACAGATTGTCCAGATCCACCATTTTGATTGTTTTTTCGGTTCTTCTTCGACTTCTAATTCTTCTAGATTATTTTGTGCATTCAAAAGTTTTTGATAAGCTTCATAAATTTGGTCATCAGTTGCATTGTCCTCATAATAGATATTAAAACTAAAATCTAATGCATTTTGTAAGTCAGACCAAGTTTCTTCCGAATAATCCCCATCATTTAAACTCATTAATTCTGCAATTAAAACATGAAGTTCAAATTTTGAAATTATTTCTTTTTCTTCAAGATTAATTTTAGCGGAAAGTAAATTAAAGTATGCTTCATCAATTTGAGTTTGAGTGACACTTTCGTTATTAAAAACAGCAATACTGTTTACTAGTATGTTCTGTAAAGAAGTCCAGCTGGTAAAGGTATAGTTAATTTCATCTAAATTATTTACTTCTTCAATTAATTTCTTTAGTTTGGCTTTATTAACTACATTACCATTCTTGAAGGTTAGTCGATCGAGGTTGTAATTACCTGGATTAACATTTCCCTCCGAAACCAATCTGATTGTTCTTATTCCTGCTTCAATGTGAATCGGATCGAAGGTATATTCAATCCATGTACCCCAGTGGTTTTGAACTTGAAGCCCAAATTCACCCACCTTAAAATTATCTATATATAATGCACCGGTCCGTGGATTTAAATCATATTTGGATTCATTCTTTAAACCGGCTGCCCCTCTAAGGATTAAAGTGTACATTCCGGTTTCTTTTATTTCAACTCTAACTTCAACATAATTTCCAACCGTTTTCCAACCGGCAACATATCCGGAACCGGAATATCCCGGCCACTCCTTATCAATACGTAAACCATTATTTGAATCATTGGTAATTCCTGTACCGTCTTCTAATTCTAAAACACTACCCGTTTCAACAACCACCGGTTTATCTGATACCTTGACAGAAATCTTTACCGGAACATTTTCAGGGATTACTATTGAATACCTAATATCAGAAATCATATTATATTCTATAATATTCCCGAGTGAATCTTTAACTTCAATATAATCTATTTCATCTCTTTCTGTTTTCCCGACTAATTGGAAAATTACCGTTGTTCCGGCGTTTGCCATATCATCACTAACTTGAATTGAGATATTACTGCCCTTTACTTCCGAGTCTACTGTGATATTATTTTTAGAAAATCGAAAATCAAAAAGGTCGCATATCGCTTGTCCAGTTGATGTGTTAAACTTAAAGTAAATGTCATGGATACCCGTAATATTATCAATATCTCCGAGAAACCTCTTGGTAGATGTCCATGAACCTGTTGATGTGATTTCTACTTCACCAATCTTAATTCCTGAATTCATATCATCAATATAGATACTGATAGTTCCACCGGGACGTTGAGTAGCGGCAGTAACAAGGATAGTTTTAACTCCGCCGTCTCCAAAATCAAAGTCATCAAATCTTACCCAACTTCCGTCATAGATATTAACAAGTCTATTATCTCGAACATTAACATCTTCTCTATAATCGGCTAAGGCTGCATTTATTTTTTCATAAGCATTAACTTTTCTAACAAAACCAAACCAGTCTACAGAAACATCTATACTTTCTCCTTGTAAGGCTATAAACTCAAAATAAATATTACTTTCAACTGCATCGGTATCTTTGCAATTTACATCAACAATTGTCCATTTATTATCATTAGGCAATTCCACCGTAGATAGGATTTTATCTCCCACTCCGTTTTCATAAATAATAATACTTCCACCAGTTGAACTCTTTAATCTTATTCTAATTCCGGCTTTATTATGGCCTCTAACTTCATTGAACTGAGCCCAAGCACCCGAATTTGTAGTAGAGATGTATGTTGCTTCTTCTTCGGTTTGCAATACCAGATTATTTAATCTTGCAGCCTTTTCCGCTTCAATATTACTAAATGCATCAATCGATGTATCAAGTCTTTCAAATTTTATGGAGTCAAGATTATAATTACCCGGGTTTGGACCTTCTGAAACAATCTTAATATTATGCATTCCTGATTTTAAATTGATATTTTCTAATTTATAACTTAACCAAATGCCATTTTTATTGCTGTCTCCCCAGGTATCAGTAACCGTAAATGAAAGCCCGCTAACTTTTTCTCCATTGATATACAACCCCCCCGTTCGTGGTGTACTGTCATATAACGGATTGTTTTTCTTTCCGTTATTGACCCGAAGTATTAGGCTATAAGTACCGTCCCGAACTATATTGACCTTAAACTCAAGCGCATCCCCCTCTAATTTGAATCCTTTCGCAAATCCACTTCCAGTATAACCCTTCCATTCGTTATTTGCTTCAACTTGACCACCGACTACCGGTAAGAAAGTTGCTTCTTCAAGTTCAAATAAATCTCCGCTTTCAATACGTTTTGGTGGCATGCCTTGATTTTCTTCCCCAGCTTCGGGTTTCCTAATTCCATCGGAGTCAATAGAAATAGTCATCTCTTGAGCGTTATCAACAACCTTTACATACAATACTTCATTAGCTTCATCTAACCAGTAGGCTTCCTCTGCATTATTATAATCATCAAGGCTATAAACTCGATTCATATTATTACCATTCAAGGTAACAGCGTGAATCAGACCAAGATGATTAAACTTCAAATTATAAGACCTGGCATCCGGTTGATAAGCTTCAGGATTATAATCTATACGAGGAGCGATTTTAAATAAGATATTATTACCGTCTTCTATACTTGTATAAGTTGTAGTAGAGTAGGCATTTTCAGTAAGATATTTTCTACTTAAGCCATCGTCTTCGTGTAATGTATAGGTCGTTGTTCCTAATGGGTAAATATCTAAAGTTAAAGGATCTAGAGGTACTTCATCCACATAGTTAACATTCGGGCCCATTGGAATAATAGCTCCCGCTTTTACAAAAACAGGTATTTCTTCTAAAGGAGCGGCTACAGTAATGGTTTTTCCGTCTCTTCCGCCTTCATAACGTTTTCCTGTATAATAATTATACCAAGTTGTTTCCGGCGGAAGCCAAACGGATACCACTGTATCGGATGTATCAGCAGCCGGTGCGACTAAGAACCAGTCCCCGAAATAATACTGTTTATTCAAATCCCATGCATCGGGATTGTATTGACTGCCGTCTTCAAGAATCATTGCTCTCATCATCGGTACTCCCTCACGATAACCTTGCCAAGCCATATTATAAATATATGGGTAGAGCGAATAACGAATTCTTAAATTCTCTTTTAAAGTCTCCTGAGCAGTATTATCATACAACCAAGGTTCGCGCCCATCATGTCCATGAGCGCGCATAATTCCGCTCCAAGCACCAAATTGTGCTACCCACCTGGTATATAGTTCATCCGTCGGTTTTTTCATAAATCCGCCAAGATCATTTGAAGATGCCCAATAACCAATTAATCCAGCATCTAAACTAAAGCCGATTTGATTTATCAGTTCCGCCGAAGTATTATTAATATCACCGCTCCAAGCTGTTGCATAATGATGACCGGCGTAGCTTCCACGAGTAATAAACATCGGCCGTGATTCTACCGTATATTCTTTCCAAGCTTCATAAGCTCCTTTTGAAGAAAATACCGGGGCAGTATTAGAGCCCAATACATCAAATTCATCAGGCCAGAACCAATCACCATAGCCGGTCTTGATTACGCTGTTCATATATGATTCAACCCAGATTCTCTCATACTCTTCCAGATAAAGTTTGTCTCCTCCGCTTGCTTCCGGTGTACCGGCATTATTATGCAATCCAATACGAAAGCCTAGGTCTCTGGCTTCTTCAAGCATGGCATCGATATCGGGGAACTTAGTGATGTCATTACTCCACATCTGTTTTCCCCATTTTTCTCCGGCTCCAGTTTGATTTCCACCGTTATCACTTACATCTCCGCGCCAGCCATAATCAAACACATAAGAGTCGGTTGGATAGCCTTCATCGCGTAGTCTATGTAACCATTCTAAGAACTCTGCTTGTGTGGCATTATCATTTCCATATTTCGATAACATAAAACCATGTGCCCACTTACCGTATAATTCCATTCTCCCGGTAACTTCCGCATATTCATTCTGAATAGTTTTAAAGTCCGGACCAAACATAAAAAAATAATCAAGATAACCTTCGGTTTGGAAACCGGATCCTTTACTAAAGAATATTGTGTTCTTTTCAATAGTATTTAGAAAAATACCATAGCCGACCGTACTCATAAAGAAAGGCGATATAACCCGTCCGTGAGACATCGAAAATTCATTAAAATCTTCATTATATCTATTTAAATTTTCCCGTCTACCATGATCTCCCGAACCAAATCCGAAGATTCCACCGGAATTAGTTAAATTTTCTTCTTTACGGACACCTACAGTATTGTTGTTCCAGTGCATTCCAGTTTCATCACTATCTTTAGAAATCAGATTGCCCTCTAAGTCATACATACCGATTCTTAGAGGTTGTTTTTGAATCCGAACTTCAAGGTTATTCGTTTTTACCGAATAATAATTTCCCTCATCCGTAATAGCACGCTCCACTGTCGGCCAGGCGTTTTTCTGCACCATATAATATTGAACATCATAAGGGCGATACCCATCATCACTGTTTCTGGAAAGTTGAATCCTAACTGTCCTTTCGGTACATAATTCCACTTTAACTTGATTTATTCCGCTATTAAAAATCAAGATATTTCCCTCCTGTTCAAATGAATACACATCTCCAATAGAATTTGTTGCGCGAAGATTAATTGGTAATAACCCTACACCGACGGTTAAAAATAATAAGAAAATTGCAATTCTTTTTATTATTCTATTCAAAAAAATTTCCTCCGTATTTTTTATCACATCAAACAGCATTAAAATCCCTATAGAAGATAATTTCTAAAGGGATTTTTTTGCTATTAACCCATTAAATCTAAGACTGATTTTAAAACAGAATCATATTGATCATTTGTATCATTGGGATCGTCTACATAAGCAAAGTAATTACTAAATTCAGTATTTTGTCCCATTGTATAAGTACCTGCTAATGTTGGTTGACTTAATCCCGGATAGTTGATATGAGTTAAGAATTTATCATTAATTAAGAAGTAGAAATCTTCAACATTCCTAACCACGGTTAGTTTGTTTTTAATTCTGTTGCCGATTCCATCCCTAAATCTTAAACCGGGAATATTATAAACTATTCCTGGCCATTTCCAAGTACCGCCATCGGAAGGAGTATGATTTACTATGACAAGATCGCCAAAATCATAGGTCGGACGAGCATCAAAGGCAAAATAGATCATATTATCATTTAATCTAGCTGCTAGTATTCCAGACTTTGGATAAGGCTCGGAACCATTAATCGATACTAAATCGACATCTACTGATACAGCATATCTAATTCCGTATACTTCTTTGAAATAAGCATATTGATGTAAAACAGAATTGGCAGGTTGATGAATGATTTTTGATCCTGCTTCTCCGGTATCATAACTATAATCAATGTTAGCTGTTGCCAGAAGTCCAATAGGACTATGTCCCAAGGTTGCTCCTGTCATATCAACCATTTCTATATCAACAACATTACTTTCATAAACTTTGCCCTCTGTAGTCAGAACTGCTTTATAGGAGTACTTCCCACCATAGTTGTCTATTACATACAATATCTCATTTTCATTTTCAAGATCAAGCCAATCGGCATCATCTTTCTTTTCAAACCAAGAAATTGAATACTCCTTATCGGTATTGATTTTAGGAATTATTGCCACTGTCTCACCAGCAATAGTTTTATTTGCAGTGCTTGAAATGATAATCTTTTCTCCCTTACATGCAATTAACAGAAAACTAGAAGCTAATAGAATAATTAATATTAAAAATCTTTTATTAAAATCTTTCACACTTGCCTCCTAATTTTCCTGATAAACTTTCATATATTCATATTGTAATTTCGAATCAATTACCGTTGAACCAAACATAAAATATTTAATTTCTGAAATTTTATTTCTAAAGTTAAAACTATAATCTGTAGCCAGTTCATTATTTATATAGACATTGAATTTTTGTTTGATCGTATCAACTTCTACTCTAATATCTACGAATTCATTCAATTTAAATTTTCCAATTACACGTTTAATATTTCCGTCATAGGCAACGATGTTTTTATTTCCGTTAGAATTCTCAAAAGCAACAGAAACAGCATTACTGTGATTTGCATCTTGAAGATAAACTGCATAGCCCCAAATAGCTTCGTTAAAGCTTGTTCTTGTTTCAACAACAAACTTACCATCAATTGTTTCTAGAAAATCATAATACAATTTTGCTTTTTGAACTAAATGTTGTTGCTCGGCAAAAGTTCTGACAGATAAAAACTGCGAATCACCGTCCCGATAAACCCTAATATTAGGACTTCCGTCAATTAGATTAGTTTTTAAGTTAAAGGGTCGATAACCGGTATGATACAAGCTAAAGTCTTCATACAATATATATTCGTGACCGGTACCATCAACTTTTACTTGAGAGTTAATCAGAACTCCATGTTTATTTCCTAAGTCGAGGATTGCTTCATCAACAACTTCATTATCTAAAGCTTCAATTGAACTATAAAGCCTTACTACTTCGTTATAACTTTCTAGAAAGGCGGTTTTTGCTTGCATATTATAAGTTCCTACCTCTGTACCAACCGCGATATTATCCACATCATTATACATAATTAAAGCGTCAAGCAGCTTTTTCTTCTGATTAATATTTCCTAAATATGATGCCCTCACAGTTGGATAAGGCTTTGAATTACTGGGGTTCTCCGATGTTTTGGTCAGATAAATTTTATCAATTATAAAGCCGGTATTATTGGCTAATATATTGAGGGTTTGTTGACCGTCCACTAATACTATCGACCCGACCTTCTTCCATGTAAAAACCTCTTCGGTTGAATAATTAAAGAGTCCGCGAACCCTTAATCGTTCGATATTATTTACCGATAAAGTAAAGGTTGAGGATGAAGGCATAGGTGCGTTTTGTAATAACCAAACATTATAAACACCAGGTTCATTGATATAAAGTTTATAATTTAGGGTCGGTGCAATTTCATTCTGACCTAAATAATTCGTATGATCATGACGGGTTCTCATCGTATAACCGTCTCTATTTCTCGCCAAAACCCAACCGTCATTAATAGGATTTGTAGTATAGGCATAAGGAGAATTCTCCATTGCAGTTTCAGTTTCAATTAAAATCTTATCTTCACCAACAAAATAACCTTCTCCCCATTCAAGAGTAAGATCTCTTTCTCTTGTCGGCAAAAATTCATTACTATAAAATCTATCATAATAAGTTTTTTTATAAGCTTCGGTATTGAAACTTGAATTATAGCTTTCATCCGGTCCTAAATATGAATCAGGATGACCTTCGGTATAAAAAACCATTTTATCAAAGGTCAGATAAGAATCTATCATATAAAGTTTGATTTTATGAAGTCCGGCTTCATTGATACTTATTCTAAACTGATGTTTAAATATTTGTTGGAAGATTCCGTCTTCCCAATCAAAACTTCCTACACCAGAATCATTTACTCCTTCAAGAATAATCGGTTTTTGGTTATCTACCTGAACAGCAAACCTAATTTTCCCCTTTGCATCTAATGTCGGTAGCCTATATACTTCCGCATCAAAAGTTCCCTTGGATAAGAAGTGAACATTATATTCTAAATAAGGAGCCTTTTCAAGATATTCAAAAGCACTGAATCCGACTAGATAGTCTGAAACACCTCTTACCATATCTCCTTCGATTCGTCCTAAGTCTTTAATAACTTCATAATAAGCACTGGGAGTTTTTCTTTCATCAGAGTAATGTTCAAGTTCGATTGAAACATAACCGTCTTGTTCTAAGTAAGTCTTTTCGGGAAGTTCAATATTATCATTATTGATAATAATTTTTATTTTTTTAGTTCCATAATGATAATTTACCGTAACTTCGCCGGTGCTTACTCCGGCCGGTGACTTATCCCAATCAATTTCAACCCATAATCTTGTTTCGTCAACCACTTCGCCGGTTGTTTCTGAGATTTTAATCCAAGATCTATTTGTAGTTGCTTCAAATTCAAATGGCAGGATACCGGAATTAAAGACATCGATGAACTTTCTTCCTTTGGAATATTTATAGAACTTTAATTCATAACTGTCTTTCAGGAAACTTTCGCCTTCAACAATAACGCCGCCACCATTTTTAATTTCAAGATATGCTCCGCTTTCCGCAAGTCCGGCAGCAACCGGAGGCATAAACCTATAGGGTTCAATTAGACCGTTCCATTTTCCGTCACTGAGAACATTGGTATAATATGAATTCTCATATTGACTCAATTCATGGAAATATCTAGACATCTCAAAACTATTATGAGCAGTTGCATTTGCTCCATAAAGCGAGGCGGTTTCGGCTTTATCCGCATAATAGAATTCCGCATTTCGATAATAAGCTTGTCTTACTTGATAGAGTACATATTGATAATAAGCTGGTTTTTTATGAGTAGGTAAGGTTTCAAAGAGCGTTTCAGCATCATCCAAAAGGATTTGATACTTAGCCATTCGTTTCTCCCACTCATCCGAATAATGAGTATTTGTAAATAAATCCACCTTTATTTGTTCCAACTTCGATACATTTGTATAATTACCGAATCTCTTAACAATCGATTTTAGATCATCAATATATTCTTCTCCAAATTCACGCCTTGTCCATTCATCCATAAAATCATAAACATTACTTGAATCATATTTATCAGCATCATAAGCATAGGATAAGTAGAAATCCATCGATAATTCGCCGGGTTTGATATCGCCGACGTTTAATACCCAATTCTTTACTGCTTTGTACTTGATTGCCTTATTCATTTCTTCGTACATTAATGTAAACGGGAAAGAATTTAACCATAAATAACTTTCATCATCTGGTCCCCAATACGAATTATGGTAATAAACTCCGCTGCCACCGCTTCTTTCGCGTTCTTTCGGATTAGATAAACGGCGAATGAAACCATGGTTATCATCAACCCAAACAATTGTAACATCATCAGGTACTTCCAAGCCCTTATTATAAATATTTAATACTTCTTTATAAGGAATGAAAACCATAAAAACATCTTCTAAAGTCGGATTATTTAATTCTTCTCTGAGGATTTGTCTTTGATCTTCAATAATTTGTTCGAGAAGCATAACATCATCACCATACCAGGGTGCGGAATCTATATTTACAGCTGTAAATCCCTCGTCATGCTTACCTCTCATACCGAGAGTCCATTGAACTTCATAATCCTTATACATTCTTACGCATTCACGCCAATATTGACGGATAATTTCTGGACTAACTGTATAGTCATATTCAATCGGTCCAAAGTAATTGTTTTCTTTCCTATATCTGGCAACAAAACTATCCCATTCATTATCGTTGTTACGCATTAACATATCAGGGTGGCTAGTTCCGACAACAATTCCGTAATAATCAGCCATAATGCGATTGCCTTCAAAATCATTGAAAGCATCGGTGATTTGATGCATCGCCGGCCAAATGTAATTGGCATTAAGTCTTAATAACAATTCGAAGATTTTTTCGTATACATTAGGTCCCATTCTGGTTTGATTGTCATAATTTAAACCCCATTGTACAAGTTCCTCTTCATCATTGATAAAAATACCGCGATATTGAACTGTCGGTTCATCTTGGAAATGATAGTATCCTTTTTCAAAAAAATAATTTTCGAGAAAATTAGGTTCTTGATCTACCCAAAATGCCCATGGGGAAACACCAATCAAACTCGAAACTTTATATGTTCCGAAAATTGTTCCTCTTTTATCGCTTCCGATAATTACTAACGCTGTCTTAACCGAACCGTCATTAAAGGGATCATCAATTAATTGATGTGAATATGTTTCCCATTTATCTTCAATATCAGTTACTGATATTTTCTTGTTTTCTATTAATTCTTGAATAATTTTACTTTTTTCCAGAGAACCAATAATTATCACAAACTCATCTTTACTAAGTTCTTCTTTTGAACTAAATACAATTGGTTTCTTTGTTGTTACTGATTCAATATCTTCTTGAAGATCAGAAGCAGCTCGGACAACACCGGGATAATCTCCCGATGTTGAACCAATTTCATTCTCTCCATCAACGAGTATTTTTACTGCTTCGCCTTCATTAATCAGACTAAATCCTATTTCATTCTCTTCAGATTTATTTCCGTTAAAACAGGCGCTAACTAAGAGCGATAAAGACAACACTAATAGTAGGCCGAGTATTTTCTTAAAAACTTTCATCATCTCTCCTATATTCAGTCAGTTACCAATATTGTTATTGTTTTAGAACTAGTAAGCACGCCATTGTTGGAAGCAGAAATTGTAAAGAGATAAGTTCCAACCTCTGTAAATGTTACTGTCTTATTATCCAAAGTCCAGCCATTAGTTTGATCACAGGTAATAACTATCGGATCAACCAATCCTAAAACGTCAAAAATCAATTCATATGTTCCGCTGGAAATACTGATACTTGCTTCCTTGTTTTCCTCAAGAACAAGAATTTCAGGAACATAATACATTTCTAAGTAATCATAATACATATCGGCATTAGTTTTATCAGATGCCAGATTTAGATAAGTAATATTATCCCTTTGACCCGGTGTTCTAAAACCAAAGTTACCTATATATTCATTATTTACAAAGAAATCATATTTCGCTTCTATAGTATTCAATACAACTTTTAATTCATACCAAGTATGATGAATATAAGGGACATTAGTATTAATCCAGCCTCCGCCGGCATGATATCTGATAAATCCATTTTCAAAGGCGATACATGCGACAGTTGAATTATCAGCTGATTTGAAGAATAAAACATTACTAAAGGCATCACTTCCGACCATTACTCTTGTCTTCACAACAACAATACCGTTGAGAGGTGAATCAAAATATTTATTGACATCAACTTTCCCGGTTGTTGTACCGGTGCGGAGATTTAAGACATTTCCAAAAGCCCCTTCAAGACCGCTAAGAATTTCAATATTTCCGGAGCCTGATTGAATTTTTTCAAAATCAGCTGGGATATCGGTAGAGGAATTGAAATCTTCATTAATAAATTCTTCAACCTCAGATTCTAAAACATTTACCGTAATAGTCTTATAATCGGTAGCACGACCGTTAGAATAATTCAGTGTAAATGTATAAGTGCCAGGAAGACTAAATCTAACTGTATTTCCGTTTAAGACAAAACCATCCTCTTCATCGCAAGTTACTTCAAGATTCGCTGTCGGAACGGCAATATTTAATTCATATTTTAATGTATAAGTGGGGTTTGCTCCCGCTAAATCTACTTCAGCTTCAGTTTCAATAATAACTATTTCTGGATCAATATAAGATTCGGAAACGACAATCGTTACATTTTTTAATGACGAACCGCATTCATTGCTTGCCTTAATAGTGAATACATAAGTACCTGCTTTTGAGAAGGTAATTTCATTACCGGTTATTTCATAACCCTCTTCAATATTTGAGATGATTTCAACTTCCGTATCCAGTCTCGAAGAAACTTGATAATCTAGAGAAACGGTCGGTTCTTCTAAGCTGGTTCCTAGGGAATCATCTTCAATTGTAATAACGGGATTTAAATCATAAATTTGGTAATTGTCATAATACATATCAATATTACTTCTGCCATCAATTCCAAGATTACTGATTTGGTTAGTTGTGAATTCTACTTGACCGGTATTTCTTAGCGACAAAGCTGCAAATTTATGACCATCTACATATAAATCAAAAACACCGCTACCTAGGGTAACAACAGCCATAACTTCCACCCATTGGTCGGCTTGGAAAACAAAGCCAACATTAGTCCAGCCTTTTCCGTTATGATATCTAAGTTGATATCCGTCAATTAACAACCCTAGGACATTAGTTGTTCCGGAATATAAGAAGATAATATTTCCTGCACCACCAACTGTTTTAATCCTTGTTTTTATTGCAATAGTTCCGGTGAAATAATCTCCGAAAGGAATCGCCATTTTCGCTACACCTTGGTTCGTGGTGGAGAGTTTTAAAGCTCCGTCAACAACTTCCGCATAAGCTCCATTTGTGAAGGTCAGGCCTTCTGTCGGAACTTCATTGAAATCATTATTATATATATAATTTCCGTTTGTAGGTTCCACCACATCTACAATAATAAATCTTTTATCCTCGCCCTTAAGGTTAGTTGATGTAATAGTAAATTCATAGGTTCCAGGAAGTGTAAAACCTACATTATTACCTTTCAGACTAAAGCCAGTTTCTTGGTCTACGGTAATAACAGTCTTGATTTCAGGAGTACCATTTACTAAGTAATCTAAAGTATATGAAGGCGAAACAGCTAAATTAACTTCTTTATACTCTTCATTTACTACAATTTCTGGTGCATAAAGTTCCACAACTTCTACCGTGAAATCTTTGCTTACACTACCTTCAGAGTTCGTGGTGATGATGGTAAATAAGTAAGTTCCCGGTGTACTAAAGGTAATAAATTTATCTTCGATTAAAGCATCAGATTCACTAGTAATAGTGTATGTTGGGGCGGGATTTCCGCCTAAGAGGAAATCTACTTCAAATGCACCTTCAGTTAAATCATGATTAAATACTTCATCTATAATAATTTCAGGTAAAGTCTCAGGTTTTTCAACTACTACGGTAATTGTATCAAAGACAGTCCCTGATTCATTTTTTGCGGTGATTGTAAACACATAGGTTCCAACCTCTGTAAATGTAACAGTGTTTCCGACTAAAATGAATCCGGTTTCCAAATTAGCTGCAATTTCAATCGTCGGATCTGGGTATCCGGTAACCGTATAACCTAAAACTAAAGGTTCAAGACTATTTATATCATAAGTAATTTCTTCTTCGTTAATTGTAAGTGTCGGAGCAGCATCAAGACCAACAACTGTAATAGTTACAGTTTTTGAATCACTGCCTCCAATATTACTTGCGGTGATTGTAAAGGTATATACTCCCGCTCTATTAAAGGTTACTACGTCGTTTTCGATTGTATATCCCTCAACAGGATACCCAGTGATATCAACTGAAGCAAGAGGATATGAACTTTTTACGGAATAATCTAACTCATAGATGGTATTTTCGCTAAGTTCAATCATTGTTTCAGCTTCGTTTAAAACAATTTCAGGAGTTGTGAGATAACTTAGCTTTAAGTAATCAATATACATATCCGTGCCAGTTTTATCCGCACCCAAATGGAAATGAGTAATATCATCCTTAAATTGTTTATTTCTAAACGGAAAAGTTCCAAGATTAACGTTATCTAACAATAATTGGTAAGTAGCATTCTCAATATCAAGAAATACAACAATATCATAATATTGACCATATTCTACAGGCGCAATGTCAACCCAAGTACTTTCATTATGAATTCTTAAATTTCCTTCAAACAAACCAATAGTTACCGCCCTATCATTGTTGTTATTGTTTGCCATTAAATAAATAATGTTTGCAAAGGCGGGTCCACTGACTTTAACTCTGGTTTCAATAATTACTTTATTTTCTAATTTATGATTAAATGGTAATTTAATAAAACCATAATTAGTTACGCCGTTAGCTTTTATATTTAAACTTCCGTCAACGATATCGACGCTTCCAGTTCCGGAAGTATCTATTTCTGCATTCACAGGCATTTCATTAAAATCATAATCCACTACAGTTTCAGTTTCCAAAACTAAAATATTTACATCTTCACTTACTGAGCCGCCTGCATTAGTTGCAGTTATAGTAAATACATAATGTCCTGCTATGGTAAAGGAAATTTCATTTTCATTTAATACAAAGCCGTTATCTTTATCTCCGGAAATATTTATGGTTGGTTCAGGTTCACCAGAAATAATATTATATTTTAATCTGTAGATGTTTTCTTGGCTTAAGATTAATATTTTTTCTCTCTCAAGAACCTCTATCAGCGGTGCTACAATATTGCCAGTAACCTCAATAACTACCTCTTCTGATGTTTTTCCTCCTTGATTAGTTGCAGTAAGTGTAAATACATAAGTTCCTGCAGCTGTAAAGGTTACCACATTGTCCGCGATGGTATATCCTGTCGGTTTGTCGGCGGTTATTGTTACTTCTGGAGTTGGAATCCCGGTAACAACATAATTAAACTCGTAAGTTGGATTGCTATCAATATCCGCAGTTCCTTCATTACTTTCAAGTTGAATCTTCGGAAGATCAATTTGGAAAATTCTTAAATAATCATAGGCAAACTCTGAATCTGATTTTTCTGAGGCTAAGTAAAGTCTCCAAATATTGTCTTCTTTGCCGTCACCACCATTTCTGAACGACAAATTCCGATAAGTTCCACCATTGATAGTTAAGTCAAAATTACCTTTATCGCTTCCCTCTAGTCTTTCGCCAATATGTAAGACCATAGTAAGGTCGTACCATACACCAAAACTGTATTGGACTATGTTCTTCCAACCACTACCGTCATGATATTTAATATAGCCGTTTTCAAATGCAACAGTAGCAACAATATCATCAGTAGAGTTTCCGCTTGTATAAAAATACAAAGCATTTGTAAAAGCTGGTTTATTTACTTTAATACTTGTTTCTACAACAACAGTTCCGTACAAAGCTTCATCAAAAATGATGTTTGCTGAAGTTGTGCCTTGTCCGACTGTAGACATATTTAACTGACCATCACTGATGTAGGTATTTCCGCCACCACCATTATTAACAACAAAGTTTCTAGGCATGATAGCAGAATCAAAATTAGAAGCAAAGATTACTCCCTCGGGCAGTTCTTCATCCTTAACGACATCAACAGTCATAGTTGCTGTCTTATCATTATTTGATTTTGCAGTGATAGTAGCCGTTCCTACTGAAACCGCTTCCACTAACCCGTCACTTGAGACCTTGGCAACTCCTTCATTACTAGTTGACCATGTCACTGTTTTGTTAGTTGCATTACTTGGTAATACACTAACTTTTAATTGAATTTTACCTCCTACATATAAGGTTTCATTAGATTTGTTGATTGCTACAGAAGCAACTTCAATGTCACTCGGAATAATCGGTGGTTCTGTCTTATCACAACCAACTACACCAAAGAGTAGGATAAATAGTACTAAGTACAATATTTTTTTCTTCATTGTTTTCCTCCTTTTGTACCTATAAGCTTATTTTATATTTCATTGTTTTCTCCATCAATCATTTAAATTCTAAAAAATCGACAAATCATAAATTTAAAAGAAATATGCATTATCGTTAAAGTTAAGAGTTAAGGCTACTAATCATTTGAACATTAGCAACTAATCTGTTTGCTTTAACGTTAATGGTAACTATTTAAAATTAGAATCTTTAATCTTTATATGGTAGATCCTAATTTAACTTCCACATCAATATCTAGTGCTTTAACAATAGAATTTTTCTCTTTATTCTGCATTTTATAATATAAGATATCAACCGCAGTATTAACAATTAAATCTTTATCCGATGCGACGGTAGTCAATGAAACAGGAATAGGAAATTCTTGAGCTATATCATCGTAACCTACAACTTTAATTCTGTTTGGTACTTTATACTCTTTTTCCTTCAGGTATTTCATACCTTCAAAAGCCATTAAATCATTAAAGAAGAAAATACCATCGACGTGATTCTTTAGTAATATATCTATTTCTTCAAACATACTTCTTTCGGCCATATATCTTATGTTTTCTTCATGATATGGTTGATTGTATTTTAAAAATGCATCCCTTAATCCGTTTTGTCTTCTTACAGAACATTCAATTTCGCGTGGAGCACCCAGATAACCGACATTTTTTACCCCATTTTTAATAAATAATTCTCCAACCTTAAATCCGCCGGCATAGTCATCCGTAGAAACCGAATCAATCTCTAAACGTGTATTTTTTCTTCCCAATAAAATAATGGGAATATTATTGTTTTTACAGGTCTCGACTACTTCCAAGCTGGGTTCAAGGAATGTAATAATACCGTCAACTTTTCTGGACATTATGGGATTAAGTGAATCCATGTTAAACATATAATTATAAGCAGCAAAAACCATTGTTGCATAATTAAGCGAATCCAGTCGCCGATGAATTTTATCAGTCATAATCATGTAATATGGGTTGATCAAATTATCAAAAACAATCGCGACTGTATAGGATAAGCCACTTCTTAAACTGGTTGCTATTGAATTAGGAATATACCCTAATCTGTCCGCCACTTCCTTAACTCTTACTTTAGTTTCATGTCCAATATCTCTTTTATCACGAAGTGCACGTGATACTGTATTTACTGTACACCCTACTTCTCTAGCAATATCAATTAGCCTAACATTTCTTTTTGCAATCATAATACCCCTCTTTATAAAAAAATAACGTTTTTGTGTAAGTGAAAAATTTAGTAAACGTTTGTATATCAATATTTTACATTACATTAAGGTTAATGTCAACCAAATAAAGATTTTATATAAAATTAAGGATTTTCAATAACCATCGATATACAACCCTAAAAGAAAAACCGATATGAATATTTTGTTCATTTCGGTTATTCTTAAACTTATTCTTGCGTCGGGGAACCAATACCAAATACTTGGAATTGATTACTATTTGCCCATTCAAGATCAATAATAAGCAATTTAATATAACGGAAGACATTATTCCCTTCTGCTGGAATTGCTTCAAACGCTTGGCCGAAAGCTGGCACATCATAATTATTTCGCAATGTTACCCATTCTTCTCCATCAATAGATCCTACAATTTTAAATTTGTATTCACGATCAGGATCTTGGAACTTTTGAACAACTTTATAGATTACACTCGGCCTGCCTAAATCAAACTCTAACCAATGCTCTCCTCCAAACGAGGATGCGCACCAAAAATATGTGTTATAAAGAATGTTTTCCGGATTGGTTGTTACATATTTAGGACTAAAATTAGGATCAGCCGATGAATCAGATGCTACGCCTAAACGATACATAACTAAATCATTTACTAAAGAAGTACCAAAGATTTTTAAATTATCACTTGCTAGCCCGTTTTCGTTATAACGAATATAGCGATAACATTTTCCAACTTCAATATAAGCTAATTTAGAAGGATTAATTGCTTCCCAAGTAACTCCATCTAATGAACCCTCAATAAGGAAGTTGCTGATTTCATCATCTTTTAAAGCTATCTTATCAACATAGGTTGGATACTCTAAATCATAAACACGATAATTATCCTTATTTTGTTGATCAGCATAATATGTTTGATCTTTAAATCCAAAAACATTCATTTCAACAATATGTGCCCATCCCGGTCCACTAAAAACTCGATACAAGACGGCATTACATTCGATATTTAAAGGTAATACAAAGTGATTTCCTTCATAATCTCTTGCTTCTAAAGGTTTAACCCATGAACCGTCTTCTAATCTGACTTCGATTTCAAAGTTCCAGACTCCTTCATTGATTAGGAATATTTCAAGCGTATTGATATAAACCGTATAATTCCATTCAACAGCCCAGTATTTCGGAAAGTTACCATCATAAGCAGTCCAGGCGGTATTGAAATCTCCATCCAATGCCAATTCAGTTTCATATCCTCCCGACCAATCTTGTGCACTACCTTTAAGACCTCTGGCGATATTGGTGCCTTTATGCAGCTCCCCTCTTTCAACCGTCAGTTCGACACTTGATGCAGGATTAAGGTCTTCACTTCCTTCAACTGTTAATCTAAGGTATCTATAATAACCAGTAACAAGAACCTCATATTTTTCAGTATCTACGCCTGTCATTTTATCAGAAATAACTGCCCAATTAGTTCCGTCTAAAGACATTTCAATCTTAAAACGCCATATATCACTGACTGCAAATTGTTGGGTAACCTTAGTAACAGGATAAACTTCTAACATATCTAAAGTTACTACTTGAGTATTAAGGTCATCAGCAATCCAAGCTGTATTTAGATTACCATCAATCGCATTAGAAACAGGATTAGCTGTTTTTTCGGAAGTCGCGGAAATTAACCAACCCTTATCATTGCCGTCATCATCTAAAACATCTTCTTCATAGAATGGATCTTTTAATAGTAAGTGAGAATTGAAACTTAATACTCCAGCATTTGTATTATCCAGACCAAAATGACTATCGTTAATTACAAATGCTTCTTCATTATTCACCAGTAATGATATCTTAGCTCCATTTCTAATAGCCGTTAGTTTTGTATATTCACCATTACTGTAATTAATATCAGAATATACTTCTTTACTGTTAGCCCAATCCCAATTGCGGTTATTTGTAAAATAAACATAACCTACTCTTTGGGTTGATAATTGATTGCTTCCGTCAATATAGAAGAACAATGTGGTGTCATGATTAGAAATAATCAACCCAAATTTAGGATATTGATCATTATTAAATACTTCAATAGCCGTCAAACTGATAGATGAGGTAAAGGCATTAGTTGCTTTATTCGCAAAGTAGGTATATTGATCATAATCGCCAATACTTTCAATGCATTCATCTCCATTGGCATCAGTTATTAATTGATAAGCTTTTGATGAACGGAAGTACTCACTATCCCCTAGAATATCACCTAAATCAACTTGACTTTCACCTAATTTATCCCGCATTAAATAGGTCCATAAATTATAAGCAATTTGGTTAAAATGAACTCCATCTATGAAATATCCGATAATACATTCATTATCATTATCTAATAGATAATTGTTTAAATCAATTGTTTCTAAGAAATCATTCTTCTCCGCATATTCGTTGATTAAACTATTAGCGATTTGAGCTTCATCAAAATTATTAAAGAATCTTTCATTAGGTGCGATAAGCGTCTCATAGATTCTAGTTTCAGGAAGTAATTCATGAAGAGTTTCTAGTAATTCAATTATTTTAGTTCCGACAGTATTTCCATCAGTACCGGAATTAATTTCATTGGAACCAACATAAAGCATTATTTTTTTCGGATTGAAACTTGTAATATTAGTGATGTTTTCTAATAGACCCTCAATAGTTAAGGTGCTTGTTGAAACATTGATAGCATCTTGATTCATTGTATCACTGGCAAAAGTAAGCCAGTTATTTCTAGCCATAGATGTATCACCAACATAAAGTACTTCAACGTTATTTAAAGGACTATAATCAAAGGTTCCATCTTGATTTACTAAGATAAAACTAGAAGCAACACTCCAATCACATCCATGTGAATTATACGGAGACCATGTGGTCTTCTTCAAATCAAAGGAATTTCTCATTGCTGGACAAACTGCTAAATTGCCAAAGCCTTCTTCTTCGGTTACGTTTAATATTTCATAGCCAATTTCGACAGTAGCTTCGTATCCATCAAAGCCATCTTCTTCCAAGGTGGTATATCTCACATAGTATTCCATATTTTCGCCATATGAAACGCCTAGAGTGACATCAAAACTTCCACCCAAACTATTTGAAGAATTAGCTTTTTGAAAATATACCTTACCAGAAGGATTAATTAAAAAGTGATATGTGTAATTAGTGTCCCAACCATTAGAATTTGTTTTCTTGTTAATCAAAAACTCGACATTATCATCAAAGCCAATATCATAAATGTTATCGGTAAAGATATTGTCATCCAAAACTGAAATAACGAATTTTATTCCTACTTCAGTGTAAGAGGCTCTCCAGATAGAAATTGCCGTATTCACATCATTAGTTGATTTTAACACCATAGTTCTCGAATCTTCTTTAGGATCCACTATTGGAGTTACAATAGGATTCGGATCTTCATCAGGATCTGGATCAGTATTGTTATTACCATTACCATTAGGGTTAGTATTTTCTGGTTTACAAGCTGTAAAAAACATACCAAATAATATTATCAAGAATGCTAATAAAAATTTTCTCATATACTTCACCTATTTAACCCTATATATTTTATAAGAAAGTGATTCCATTTCTACAATCAATTTCCCGTTTTCGGTCATTACCTCTTCAACTTCACCTGTTAAGAGGTTTACAACTTCTAAACTGGTCGTACCAATATTTGAAACATCAACGGTAACAGTTTCAGTTTTATCTGAAAAATTAAATAAACTGATATTCTTTAAACTTCCGGACATATTCGTTTTAAAGGAAGCATAAAATAAATCATCATTATTTGTATATAATTTATTTCTCGCTCCGTTAGCATTTAATCCAGCAAAACTATTTTGTAATGCATACAAAGAAGCGACTTTTTCTTGAACTTCCTTCGGCCAATCAAGCAAAATATCTTGACCTATCATTGCTGATGAACCAGAATGTAAGAATGCCATATGTCCTGTTGTTACAAGTAGGGCAGCTTCCATTAACTTTTCTTCAGATGTTACATTTTCATACATTTGTTCAAAAGTTAAAGTCGCAAAGGAAACACCATAGAATTGAACAGCATTGTCTCTTAAACGCACATATTCATCAATAGCTTCAGCATTATGAGCCATTGCCTTTTCTAAGGCTAAAGTCCAACCGCCAGCGCCCCAAGAACTTAAATTATAGTTTTGAACCACATCATAATTATATTGATAAATAAAGTTAGCATCTGATGTGCCTTCCGGAATCGTCATAACATTCATAGCAGCCAATGGATTAGTAATATATCTATAAGATGTACTGACCGGATCAGCACTGCCCCAGTAATATACCGGAGGGGCATCAAGCGCTATTCCGTCAAAGCCGAAATTAGCCCAATATGTTACATATTTAGTTGTTTCTTGACGCCAAGCTTCATTATCAAAATTATATGTAGGTATTTGCCCGTTTTCACCCCAAAATCCGTAGTAAAAGGCATTAGCAGTATCACTCCAGAACCATTTTGTGGGGTCAGGACAAGTTTTACTGAATAAGAACCAATCACGTTCTGCGGATTCAATTCCTAAAGCATAATCACGACAAGCTTTTTCGAAAAATGCAGCCGTAGAACGAGCATAACCAACATTTCCAAACATGAATACATAAATGCCTGCTTTATGAGCTTCATCTATTAAGATTTTTAAATCATCATGTGTACCAACAATAGGGTCAATTTGGTAATTATTAGTCGAGCCAAGTCCTCCCCAAATATCAGCAAGACCTTCATATGGTTGATGAAGTTCAAGAACTTTATATCCTGATTCCTGAAAATAAGGTAATAAATCAGTAATTTGATTGATAGTTACAGCTTGTTGTTTTAAATAATAACGAATAACCCCTGATTCTGATTGCCACCATTCTTCTTGAACCGGTGAACCAACCCCAAAAACTTGAAATTGATTACTGTTTGCCCAAGATACATCCTTCTCATATAAAGCAATATATCTAAATAAATTATTATCTTCTTCCGGATATGCATCAAAAACTTGTCCCTCCACAGCTCCATCATATTCATCCCTAAGAGTAATCCAAGTTTCACCATCGAGCGAGGCAAGAATTTTAAATTTATAACTTCCCGTATCTTGGAATTTTTGTCTAACCTTTTTTATAACGGATGGATTACCTAAATCAATCATTAACCAATGCTCGCCGCCATATGTTGAGGCACACCAAAATTGGTTCCTTCCATCTACATGTTCAGGATTAGTGGTCGCTTTTTCAGCATTGAAGTTTTCGTCTGAATAATCAGAAACTTTTCCTTGCAAACCTTGTGCTAAATCACGAATTAGTTGAGTTCCGAAAATCTTCAAATTATCTTTTTTATATTCGCCATTTTCATTATAACGAAGATATTGATAATAATCTTCTACAAGAAGATAACCATCAGTTAATTCAGTGTCTTCATTAGCTATTTCTTCCCAATTTTCTCCGTCACGAGAAGCTTCAATTTTAAAATCACCGACAGTATTAACTATTGCTAATCTATCCAAATATGATAAATATTCAAAATCATATTCTTGAATATCTTCTCCAGGTTTCACCAGATTAAAATCTCTAAACCCATTGACAATCATTTCAACCAGATTAGCCCAACCAGGACCATAAAATACTCGGTAGATAACTGCTTTTACTTCTTGTTTTACATCAAATTTAAAATGCGTACCAACAAAATCAGCGGCTTCAACTAATTTAACCCAGGATCCATTCTCTAAAAGAATTTCGATCTCAAAATTTGTTGTCCCATAATCTTTTACATATATTTCTAAGGTATCAACATAAACCATATATTCCCATTCAACACCACACCATTGAGGGAAACTACCATCATTCGCACAATATGCAGTACCTAAATCACCGTCAAAAGCTCTTTCATGTTCCCAACCAGGAGACCAACTTCCCGAATTGCCCTTCATTCCTAAAGCAATATTTGTTCCTTCATTCATTTCCATGGTCGTAACACTAAAATCCCTACTTGTTGCAAGATAACCTTTTCTCGAAGAAAACACGGTTAACTTGATATATTGATAAAATCCATTTACGTCATCGGCAAAAACTAGTCCTCTTTGACCAAAAGAATAATCAGCTAATTGAACCCAAGCTTCACCGTCCAAAGATGCATCTATTTTAAAAGACCAAACATCTTCAACATTAAAGGTTTGAGAAACTGTAGTAACTTGGAAAACTTTTTGTAAATCAATCGTTAGTGATTGTGGGTCTAAGTCTGCTGCTTCCCAAAATGTATTAAGATCTTTATCGATTGCCTTTGCGGCCTCATAACCTTCTTTTTCAGATGTTGCAACTACTGAAAATTGAGAGGAATCTTCTGCTTGAACATCAAAATTCTTTAAATTTGTTAGCATAAACAATCCTAATATTAACGATAATGTAAAAAGGGATAAGTTTTTAAATCTGTTCATTCTATCCTCCTTTAGTTTTGCCAACGAAATACCGGAAAGCTATCATTTACATCTTTCCAGGTTTCGTTACCTAATCTTTCTGAAAGATTCTCAGCATCTGATATATTAGTTATAGGCGTTACATCGGTTGGTATAATTGAGTGCCCAAAACTATTCATCTCTTCATAAACTTGATACCAATAACAATTTTCTACGGTTCCATTATTATAACCGGCAAAACCACCTCTCACGATAACGGCGTATTTTGAACTTACAATCATCTTTGATTTAGAATAACTGTTTTTCACAAGTCCGGTTTCGTTATTAGCTATCAAGCCACCAATATAGATGTGTGAACTTGTTGTATCAGCAGAAACATTACCGGTTATTTTACCCGTTGAATAACAATCAATAATATTACCGGTATTCTTTCCAATTAAACCTCCGACATTGACGGTATTATTTCCGTAAATAGTGACATTCGCTTTAGAATATGAGCTTTCAATTAATCCAGCTTCAGTAACACCAACCAACCCACCGGCATATGCGGATTCATTTAAGGATTTTAAATTGATTGTTCCGGTTGTTGATGATTCAATTACTTTTACATCATCGCCATATGCTAATAATCCGGCACCAATAATTCCTGGATTTTCAACATCAATCAGAACCTCAGCATGGGACTTTTCAATGATTCCTTGAATTCCAAAAGCAGCTAGACCAGAAACATATTGAGGGTATGCTGTTTCAGACTGATAGTTAATTTCTGTTTCAACTGATAAGTTTCTAATCATTCCATTAAAATGTCCGAATAAAGAATTCATACCTAGATTCTTGTCTTCAGATATCATAAGGCCGGAAATTTTAAAACCGTTTCCATCAAAAAGGCCATAGAATGGATGTTCATAACTACCAATCGGTACAAAATCAACATCAGTTAAATCTATGTCATTTTCCAGAATATATGATTTAGTAACATCGATATTCTGGAAATCTTCTACAGATCTAATCTTTATCGGATTTCCATAAGTTCCTTCCGGACAAGTTAATTCCACTGTAGTTTCTTCACCTAAAATACTTGGATACTTTCCGTCTACAAAACTAAAAGTTTCGGTTAATTTTAATACGTCTTGATACCAAGAACTATCCGCAAGTTCTTCTTTGGTAACAAGCGGAGAAATATAACGATAATGTCTTCCGAGTCCCCAATATGCCTCATCGGTAACGATAGTATTTATAACTTGACCATCAAAAGCATAAGAATTAGAAACTTCGCCACCGATAAATAATCTTGCAACTACCGACCCCAAGAAAGTATTACCGTGATATGTTTCAACTGTAATATTTGAAGTTGTGAAGCAGTTTTCGATAAAACCGCCATTATTATCAGCAACAATACCTGCAACATAATTGTAATATTCCCAAGTTACAGATTTTAGTAACTCAACCATCGAATAACTACCGCCAACATAACCAAAATTATAACCGGTTATACCACCAACATAAGCGGATCCGGTATTTAATCTTGCCAGAGCTTCAAACTTTTCACCAGTGACTACGCAGTTTCTAATTTTACCTTCGTAATTTTTTCCACCACCGTTATATCCGGCTATTCCACCGATATAAACATTGGCATCATTACTTCCTGTTAAATTTACATCAACATAACAGTTCTCAATAATACCCGCGTCATTTCTTCCGGCTATTCCACCTAAATATACTGTTAATAAAAGACTTTTCGAATCGGCACTGAGATCTCCAGATGCCGAACATGAAGAAATAGTTCCGCCACGATTATATGCAACCAAACCGCCAAGATAAGTTGCTCCAGTTCTTCCGTTTGATGCAGCCGTAATCCCTTCCACATTTAAGTTCTTTAAAGTGCCTTCTAAAACAGCAAACAATGCCATATATTCCGCATCTTCAAAACTAAAGTTTTTGATTGAATAACCATTACCATCAAAAACGCCTGTGAAAGCTTGTTTGTATGAACCTATTGGTGTAATCTTTTCACCTTTTAAATCTAGATCGTTCTTTAAAATATAGGTTCCATCCAACTCCATATTCAAAAATTCATCAATTGTTGAAACTGATTCCATCTCTAATTCTTCGTCTTTCCATCCTGCATAAAGAATAAAATCTTTAGTAACAACACTATCAAAACCATACTCTAAAGTGCAGTTTTGATCCTTGTACCATTTAGTAAATACATAAAAATCTCTAGTGGGAGCATCAGGTGCAATTAATTTTGCATCTTTTTTTACTTCCACCGTGGCTTCTCCGGTTAATGTTCCACCATTTGCATCAAATGTTACTGTAAAAAAAACATCAGAATTTTTACACGCAACGAGTATTATTGCAAAAAAACTTAAAAAAAGAAAAACAAATAATTTTTTAATTGAATAATTCATTTCTCATCATAAATTAAATAAATTAACTATTTAATTTTTCTAACTCCTTTCTAATATATTGCTAGTATTTAATTACTCAAAATTATAAAATAAAACGAAAAAAGATTATAAAAGCGCTTTCGTAAATATGAATTCGTTTCACCTTATCGATAAAGTTGTTTAACGTAAAAATAAAAAACTATAATATAACCAACTAACATTAACGTTAATGGTATTATATCATTATTATTTTATTAAGTCAAGTAGAATTGAATCTTAGCTAGAATAACTGAATAAAATTTATTTAAAAAATTGAAAAAAGTTTTTTGCTCTTATTAACTTTTTGTTATAAAAATCGTATACGTATTGTGAAGGTTTGCTATGGGTCTGAAAGATTATCCTAATTGGGCACTTATCCATAAAGCAAAGGGAACAGTGCATCAGACGAGATATCCTTATTCTCTATTTCTATTCCGGAAAAACAAACGAAATACCTGAAGCACAAAAAATACTAAATACCATGAATCTTAATAACACCATCGTTACATTAGATTTACTTTATCTTTAATATTAACAATAATAAATCTAGATGAACTTGAAAAAATAATGCAAGAAAAAAATAAAGTTTAAAATTATTTTAGTTATCTTAATAAATCTAAAAAGTGATGGTTTTTATAATCAAGTTTTTGTGCGTTTACAACTAATAATTCAAATAAAAAAGTAGGTTTTTAATAAGAAATGTTTATTTCTACTCAAAAAAACCTACTTTTTAGTTTGTTTACGTAAAATTAATTCGGTTAATCTAATTATATTTCATTATTAGACTCTAAACCTTCTCCTTTTTATTTTGATAAAAAGAAAAGCCCCAAGAAGAGGCCTTATATTTATGAAATCCAACCAATGCCAGTAAGCAAGAGCATCCATAGAAAAATCGTGATGATCGAGAATGTAGAAGTAAAAGCAACAATTTCACCGGACAATTGTCCGTCCGCGTCCATTTCTTTAGCCATAACATAGGAAGATACTGCCGTCGGAACACTGCTTAAAGCGAAGATAGTTGCAAGAGCAATACCACGGAAATCAAAGAGATAATAGGCAATTCCTACAAAAACCAAAGGTACAATAACTAATTTTGAAACGCAAACGAAAGTAAGATACCATTTGTCTTTTTTTATTTTTGAAAAATTTAAACCTGCACCCAGAAGCACCAATGAAATTGGAGTCACCGCAGAACTCATATCTTTGATTACATTCTCAATCACTTCCGGAAGTTTGATTGCCATTAGTTTTACAATCACACCTAAAATAGCCCCCAGCATAATCGGGTTTTTAATGATGCTGACCAACAGTTTTCCAAAATTAGCTTTTGAACCTCTTTTTTCTTCCAAAAGGATAACCACAAGAATATTTATAAAAGGAACGATTACCGAAATACTTACCGTTGCTACCGCGATATTATCTTTACCATAGATAGTGGTTAGTACCGGTATCGCATATAAAATCAAGTTCCCCCTAAAAACTCCTTGAATAATACTTCCTTGTATCGGTTTTTCCTTAGTAATAAGCGGAACAACCAGATAGAGCGAAATAAACAGTAAGGAAAACATTATAAACAAATATAAAATTAATTTTCCATTAAGCGATTCTTCAAGACTTGAATTATAGATATTTACAAACATAATAGTCGGAAAAAAAATATTATAAATAAGTTTATTAGTCTGACTTAAACCTACTTCTCCGATCCATTTCATTTTCTTAACAAAGATACCCAGCAAGATGTAAATACAAATTGGTGCTACAACCGTTATCGATAATAAAATATCCATTATACTTCTTCCATTTCCCGAAAAAAACGATTGCTATCGGTTTCTCGATTTGTTAATATATATTTTACTGCTATCTTATCTAAAAGTCAAATATTCAATTTTGTTGCAGATTAATCCGAAAATTAAAAGTTTCTAACTCGAAGGAATAACTACACCATTATATGTATTTAATATGTATTCGGAAATATTTTTTTGTTTTAAGGCCTCAATTAAAACCTTAATCGCTTCTTTGTCTTTGTTTTCAGCTTTTACAGCTATAATATTGGCATAAGTCTCCGCTCCAAGAGAATCACTTTCTTCACTTGCCAGCAATTTAGAATTTGGAATATTAGCTTCTAAGGCATAGTTTCCATTGATAACCGCAAAATCAACATCGGATAGCTGAGAAGGAATAACCGCTGCTTCAAGTTCAACTATTTTGATATTATAAGGATTTGCAATAATATCATTGACGGTAACGTTGGCTCCCTTACTACTATCAAGCGTAATAATATTTTGCAATTCTAAAAGAAGCAGCCCTCTAGCTCCGTTGGAATTGTCATTCGCAATTGCAATTTTCGCATTCTCCAAATTATTTAAACTATTTCTTCTTCCCTGATACAAACCAAGTGGTTCATAATGAACCCGGAGGACGGAAACCAAATCGGTATGATTGTTTTTATTATAGTCATTTAAATAAGGTAAATGTTGGAAGAAGTTAGCATCAACTTCTCCGCTTACCGTTGCTTCATTAGGAATTACATAATCATTAAAGACCCGAATCTCTAATGTATAACCCTTGTTTTCTAGATATTCACGGGTTTGTTCTAAAATCTCTGAATGCGGAGTTTGCGAAGCTGCAATTACAATATTCTTATCATCGATACTGTTCTTTGATACGCAACCAAAGAGAATAAACAAACAAAAAATTCCAAATATAAAAGTTGTTATTTTTTTCATAAGTTCTCCTTTATAATCTTTTTTTATCAATTTTCCCGGCAATTTTATCGAAAACGAATTGAATCAATTGAACAATTGCCACCAAAAGAATCACAGTCAAAAGCATGACTTGATAATTGTATTTGTGATAACCATAGCGGATAGCAATATCACCAAGACCACCACCGGCTACTGCTTCGGCCAATGCGGAATAACCGATTAAATTTATTCCAGTGATGGCTAAACCTCGAATTAACGCTGGAGTTGCTTCGACCAAGAAAACCTTAAAGATTATTTGAATCGGAGTCGCTCCCATTGAAAGAGTCTGTTCGATTACGCCTTGATCAATTTCTCTGAGTGATGTTTCTACAAGTCTGGCAACGAAAGTTGTTGAAGCGAAAGTCAAGGGTACAATCATTGCGGTTGAACCGATAGAAGTACCAATTATAAAGCGGGTAACAGGGATCAGTAAGACTAAAAGAATCAAAAAAGGTATCGAACGAAAGAGGTTAATGATCGTTCCGAAAATCAAGTTTAAGGGTCGATTCGGTTTAATTCCGTCCCTGTCTGTTACAACAACCAAAATTCCCAGAGGTAGACCGATCATATAAGCTAGAATTGTTGAAATTCCGACCATATAAAAAGTTTCAAGTGTTCCTTTAAACATACCGGTAACTTTAATTAAATCTAAGATTTCCTTCATCAACAAAAACCTCCTTTCCCCAGTAACATCTTTGTTACCGTACTTTTCGGATGTTTTAAAACATCAAAACTATTCCCACGTTCTACAATCTCACCGTAATCAAGGACGGCTACCTCATCACATATTAATGAAACCACCGCTATCTCGTGGGTAATCAGAAGTATCGTTACCCGAAACTTTTCTTTAATTTCCAGTAATAACTTTAAGATCTGATTTGTGGTTCTAGGGTCAAGCGCACTCGTAATCTCATCCAGTAATAGCAGTTTCGGATTTAAAGCCAAAGCCCGAGCTATCGCAACCCGCTGCCTTTGCCCTCCCGAAAGTTGAGCCGGATAAGCCTTTTCTTTACCGCTTAACCCAGTAACTTCTATCAAGTATTTCACTCTTTTCTTGATATTTTCTTTTTTCCAGCCACTTATCTCAAGGGGAAGCGCTATATTCTTTTCTACATTACGCTGATATAAAAGATTATAACCCTGAAAAACAACTCCGATATTTTTCTTAAAACTCCTTAATTCACTCTCTTTTAAAGAAGTGATTTCAATTCCGTCAATAAATATGCTCCCACAATCAATTTTTTCCAAACTGATTATTGAACGAAGTAAAGTAGATTTACCGGCTCCGCTTAGACCAATGATTCCAAAGATTGTGTTTTCTCTAATTTCCAGGGATACATTCTTCAAAGCATGCAAGTTTTCATTATTTGCTTGAATAAATGATTTAGATATATTTTCAATTCTAACCATAATTTCCTCCTAAAAACAAAAAAATCCCGTCCTCTAAAAGGACGAGATATATTCCCGCGGTACCACCTTTTTTATTACAATATCACTATTGTAACCACTTCGAGTACTATCATACTCTATCGCTGTAACGTGCGAACACGTCTTGATTTTACATTATCTGCTCAACCAAGCAACTCCAAGGCCATCTTCACCACAATCAGCATTATTCCCTCTCACCTACCGGAACTCTCTGTAAATACCTCACTTGGTTACTCTTCTTTTCATCGTCTTTGTTTGTTATTTATATATGTCTTTATTATACTAAAAATACCTAATTTTTCAATTCAACAATGAATGAAAATGTTTACACTGTTTTCTTATAACCATTAGGGTTTTGACTTTGCCACTTCCAGTGGGAAGCACACATTTCATCAATACCTCTTTCGGCTTTCCAGTCGAGTTCAAGTTTAGCCTTTTCCGAAGCCGCGTAACAAACTGCGATATCACCTGGCCTGCGACCGACAATTTTATATGGAAGCCTCCTCAGGCATACTTTTTCAAAGGCTCTAATCATTTCTAAAACGCTATATCCCCGGCCTGCTCCAAGATTGTAAATCCTGAGCCCGGCGTCATTAATCTTTTCTAGCGCCCTAATATGTCCCAATGCCAAATCAACAACATGAATATAATCCCGAACACCGGTTCCGTCAATCGTTTCATAATCATCCCCAAAAATTTTAATTTCATCCATTTTTCCAACTGCAACCTGAGTAATATACGGTACTAAGTTATTGGGAATGCCGTTTGGATCCTCACCTATAAAACCACTTTCATGAGCTCCGACAGGATTGAAATAACGAAGAATAACGATGTTCCAAGCGGAATCGGCTCGGTAAAGGTCTTTTAAAATGTTTTCAATCATCAGTTTTGTTGCACCATAAGGATTGGTGACCGCAAGACGGCAATCTTCATCTAGAGGCAGTCTTTCCGGTTCACCGTAAACAGTAGCGGATGAAGAGAAAATAATACTTTTAACTCTGGCTTTCTGCATTGCTTCAAGCAAAACTAAAGTTCCGTAGATATTGTTATGATAATAATCAAGAGGTTTTTCAACGCTTTCTCCGACGGCTTTAAGCCCGGCAAAATGAAGAACATGGGTTATATCGTTTTCTTGAAAAATTTTATTAAGAAGTTTCCAATCCCGAATATCACCCAAATAAAAATTAACCTTTTTTTTAGTGATTTTTTCCACTCTTACTAGGCTTTCTGACGAAGAATTAGATAGGTTGTCTACAACAATAATATCATATCCGCGATTCAATAGTTCCAAAGCGGTGTGAGAGCCGATGTAACCGGCACCCCCTGTAACCAAGATTTTTTTCATGCTGATTCCTCTTTCATTTTCAATTTTTTACTTATACCCTTAAAGACTATTTTTGAAAACCAAAAACTATTACCGTGCTTTTATTTGATAATATTCAGGACGAGTTTAAAATATTACGTTTGAATATTAGCGGGTAAATAAACTAAAAGCCTCAAGACCAAAATAAAACTGATCAATATTGTCGATCAGTTAAACTTCCTTTGCTATTTATCGTAGTGTTTTTCCCCATTACAAAAAATTGTGTCCGGATGATCATTGTCTTCGGTTTCGATTTGAATCGTTACATGCCTGATACCAAGATGTTCAAGTTTATGTTCTAGTTTTTTTAAGATTTCCACACATTTTGATAAATTGATATTATCATCAATAATTACATGGCAAGATAAAGCATTTAATCCGCTGGTGATGGTCCAAATATGGAGGTCATGCAGAGACTTAATATTATCTTGGTTTTGAATTGTTTTTATGACTTTTTCCACGTCAACATCCTTAGGAGTTCCTTCCATTAAGATATGAAGAGATTCTTTGGTAACCAGGAACCCGCTTCTTAAAGCCAGTAACCCAACAAAGATGCTGGCAAGCGGGTCTGCCCATTTCCATCCTAAAAACATCATTAATAATGCTGCTGAAATTGCCCCGATAGAACCGACCATATCGCTGATGACATGAAGAAAAGCCCCACGTATATTGAGATTTCCTTTGGTATCAGCGCCTCTATTCATAATCCAAGCAACCAAAATATTTACCAAAAGTCCAAAGGTGCTAATAATAAGCATTCCGGAAGTAGCCACATCCGGGGGATTAGTAAAACGTTCGGCAGCTTCATAAAAAATAAATCCGGCAATTCCTAGTAAAGCGAGGCCGTTAATCACGGCAGACAAAATTTCAAAGCGTTTATTTCCGAAAGTCTTTTTATGACCGGATCGTTTAGCGCTTAATATAAAAGCCAGTAAAGCAATTCCTAAGGAAAAGGAATCGCTTAACATATGTCCGGCATCTGACAACAATGCCAAACTATTTGTCAGGATGCCCCCAACCACTTCAATAATCATATATATAGTGATGATTATAAAAGCAATTAATAAAATCCTTTTATTTGCCTGATGTGTATGATGATGTTCTTTAGACATAATATTTCCTTTCAATTAGTTTTAAACATCGGTCCTTAATTATGCATCTTCAACCATTTGTTTTAGTAAGTTTATGAATTAATCCGAATTTCTAGAATAAAAAGGTTACACCATATAATTTATCTTATTTTTCCAAACGAAGACTTTCCATGTTCCTAATATATGAACAAATTTTCATATATTATATTTTATGCTGAAAAAAACTGTCTGTCAAGCAAAATAACCCAGCATTTAATGTCTTGTTTTGTAATAAAAATAAAATTGTCATTGCCTTTTAGGATAATTATGTTATAATAAAATAGTAAGTTAATCTTATAATACTTTTTCCTTAGGTTAGGAAAGGAAAGGAATGACCTATTATTACAGGAACAGTCAAATGGTTTAATGCCTATAAAGGCTTTGGCTTTATAACTGGCGATGATGGAAATGATATTTTCGTTCATCATACAGCTATAGAAGATTTATCTGACAAAACTCTTGCTGAAGGGCAAAAAGTTTCATATGAAGTAGCAGAAGGCCCGAAAGGGAAACATGCAGTCAATGTTGTAAAACTTTAATGAACAAAGTGAAAAATTAATTTTCACTCTCTTAAGATTAATTAAACTAATTTTAATCTTATTGGTGTTTCGCACCACTATACTGTAAAAAAAGTATTACTTTTTTATCCAGTTTACTTTTCTTTAGTATATTTAATGCTGCATTGAAATCTGCATTGATAATACTACCACTAGAGGTTTTGTATAAAACCTCTTTTTATCTTTTTACCGCTTAATTTGTGAATCGCAACATCTTTATATAAATGTATTTCATCATTACCAAAGAATAATGCTTCGGATTTACATGATTCTTCTTGGTTATCACCTTTATGTTTTTGCTTCTGCTAATAAATACATTCTTATTAATTTTAGGTTAATAAAAGAGCACAAACAAAGGTTTTTTCTAGATGAAAAGCACTTTCCTAGTAAATAAAAAAGAGCTTCGGCTCTTTTTCTATCTATTTTGCCCAATTTAATAGTCTTTGTTCACCTGTCAAATTTCTGATTTCGGTTACATCTTGACTTACTTCCAATACTCCCTTGTAGCGACCAATTTTATCACGAATGGCATAATATGTAATTACTATGAATCGGCCTCTAATTTCCAACCAAAACTTCGCCTCATTCTTAGCACCTTTCCGAAACTCTTCTACAATTTCTTCGACAAGATGTACGCTTTTGGGAGGATGGCATTTGCTTACTTGTCTTCCAATAACCGACGGGGATCGAGGAAAAATACGGCTCGGTGCATTATTGAAATATTTCACCTGATTGAATTCATCAACAAAGGTTAAATCAAGGGGAAGACGGTTAAATACTAAAATCAGTTCTTCTAGGGTTAAACCCCCGGTTTCCGAAGTAAAGAGTAAACCTTTAAAATCATGGCTGTCTTTTATTTCTTTTTCCTCGATTGGATCATCAACATCAAGAAAACTAAATCCGTATTCCAGAGATTCCTTAAACATAACTTTCCATTCCGCTTCTTTTATAACTCTTGAAGCAATCGGCAACACCAAAAGTTCTTCTTTTTCAAGAATTCCATAAACTAAGAAAAAATACTTACCGATCGTCTTATTAAAATTCGGATCATTACTTTGAAACTGAACAGACAAATCTTTCAATAAGTCTCTTGCATCATCATGCAAACTCCACATTATTTGTAAAGGTTTAGGGTTGACCATCTTCTTTTCAAGATGAGGATATATAATATTCTGCATCTTCAAAAATCTTTTACTTAAATCTTTTAGTTTTAGAAAAACATTATTTATTTTTTCTTTGTTTGAATTATTCAGTTCTTTAATCAAAGGTTTAATACTGGCGAATTTATCTCTGATAGCTTTTCCTTCATCAAGCAAACACTTCATCAAGTATGAAGTGTTTGTTTTTTCCCATTGATATTTTTCTAGTCCGTTATGAATGAGATTTATCAGTTTTCCGGCAATTTGCTTGATTTCTTCAATTCCTAATTTAGATTCTTCTTGAAAAAAAGAAATTGAAAAGACATCAAAAGGTGTAATGGATTTAATAACTTCATCGTTTTCTAAAAAGAACTCCTTAACACTTTCATTTTGAATCAACTTTTCGACGAGTTTATTTAAAACGTCTTGTTTTTGTTGGGGTGTTTTAATTAATTCGCTCATAAATTACTCCGTTCTAACTTTAGTTTAACCAGGGAATTTTCTTTTCATTACCGATATTATCATGTGCGATCGCAGCAAAGATTAAAGCGGCGATTCCGTAACTCCAATTATCTTTTCTTCTTACCAAAGTATAGCCAAGTTTTGGAAAAACCTGTAGGGGAATTGTCGGACCGCTGATACCGGAGAGTACTTTCATTCCTTTTTTATCTTTGATTTTATTAATCGCAGCCCGATAAGCTTTTACACCCGGTTCTAAGAATTTCTCATCTAGGTATTTATGATTGACACCATGAATTAAACCGGCAGCAATCAGTGCGGTACCGGAAGTTTCTTCATAAGAAGGTCTGGTCAGTAATGTATTAAACATGCCGTTTTCTTTTTGGTATTTTAAAACGGCTTCCGCTGTTTTTCTAAACATTTCAACAATATCAGGTTTTGCCGGATGATCACCCAAATAATCAAGAATTGAAGGAAGCGAAAATAATATCCAACCGTTTCCTCTTCCCCAAAAAAGATTCTTGAGAGGATAAGCTTGTTTGCTTTTTACCCAATATGAATGATACCAAAGCTGAGTTGTGGAATCACAGAGATATTTATAATACAATTGTGGTTGCCGGCTAGCAACTTCCAGAAGTTCTTCATTCCCTTCCAGTCTACCATATAAAGCCGGAAAAAGTGCAAACATAACCAAACTATCAACCCAAATGGATTTCGGATAAAATTTTCCAACAAAACTTCTCCCCAGATGATTAACGGCATCACCTAAAAGTCGTGGCTCATTTAAAATATAATCCATTCCCTCGTCAGTAAGTTCTTTATAATGTTCGGTATGATTCATTTTGTCGGTCAAATAGGTAATCAGAACCGGAGCGACTCTATCAGCATGATCCAATTTAGGACGACTTTTTAAATAATAATCGCAGTATGAAGTAAGGAAAGGAAGGCTTTCTTTCGTCTTGAGATGTTCGTCCAATAATAACATCGCATAACCGAGCAACCCTTCTCCCCACATCCACTTCATTTTTGGATCATTATGTCTCCGATAATCATCAACTAATTCTTTTACTTTTTCTAATAATGGATTAGCCATATTTTCTCTCCATTTTCTTAAAGTTTAAGAAAAGATACTTATCTTTATATTTAATCCGATAATCTTTTGTTGTTTCCTCGGATTCAATAAAGGGAAGTTCATATCGCTTGTAATTGATTTTCTCTTTCTTTCCGTCAACAAGAAAGATCGGATTCTTCTTCAGAATAATTTTTAAATTACGGTTAGATTGATAAACAATCGATTTTTTATCTAAGAAGATTTTCGATTTTTTTATTAAGTCAATAAATTCATTTATAGAAATATCATCAGTACTTGATAAAGTGATGCTCCAAGCGGTATACTTTCCTTCTTGAATCCATTCTACATTACTAATCTTTTTTATTCTTTTTAAACTTTTGATTCCGATTAAACTTTTTTGATAGAACCCGATTAGAAAATCATCACCGTAATATGCTTTTTCAAACTTCTCTTCCGGAAAGTAAAGATGAGTAAAAAACTGTCGTTTGCTTTCAAGTAAACCTTTTCTCGGAGTCAAATCATAGTAGATTAAAGCAATATTTTCAAATTGAACCGCGTAAGGGTTTATGCCATTGCCAACCCAATAAGCCGGAGAAAAATTTCTGGCATTATCGTCGAAAAAACTCTTTGCCGGGTGGGTAGTAAAAACTGTAATATCCTCACCCAAAGTTGCTTGACATATATGTTGTTGATCACCGAATTCTTTCGGATGATAAAGTTGAGCGGTCGAAAGAAAATAATCCGCGTGGCGGTATGAATAGGTATTTGCTCTTTGAATAGCGATTCCTTGGGTTACAGGATTCAATAAGCGTACCAAAAATGGTAAAAGTTTGAATTTTTTTAAAAACCAATTATCTAACACTTTCATATTTTTTAAAAAAATATTTGAATGCATTTTCCATTTTTTGAACATTTCCACGGATAGTGCAACCGATTCGGGGTTAGTAAAGGCCTCCATTGTCCAATAGTAAAGACCGACTGTATCTATTTTATTATTTGAATCAATTTTTTCACGAACTTCTTTTAAATCCAATCCCAATGATTCTTTTAAAATAAAAGTCGCCTTGCTTTGGGCAATTTCCTTAATCACTTCCGGAATCTGATAATTCTTGTTTAGTATAAAATCTGCTGATAAACGAGTATAATCATATTCTTTAATCGGACCGATTCCGAAAGCTTTTTTCATAATCTCCAAAACATCTTGTCTCTGGGGATTTTTCTTTTGTTCTTCGTAACATCTACCGCTTGTTGCAACAAAATAACCCCGGTAATTATTTACCGCAAGATCAAGCATCAATAAATCTATCAAAAAAGTTGCTTTTCGAGAAATCTCTTCATCCTTGGAAAAATCAATCAATAGTGATAAAGGCGCGATATCTTCTTCATAATACGTGTTTGAATGCCACTCAACAAATCCGTATTGATAGCGGTGAAGAAACCAATCAAGGAGACGCCACTTGCTATGAGCCATTCTCTCAATACCGGTCATCTTATTATTGGTAAAGATTTCGTTAGGATAATATTGCCCAGCCAAGTATTCAATGGTCGCAAAGATCAATTGATGGTTTTCGCTCCAATAACACATCCCGTCTTCCCCGGGTTCATCCATCCAATATTTAAAATCTAGAACGGTTCTTCTTATTTTTGTTAAGGTTTCTTCCGACAGAAGCGAGGAATAGGCATAAAGCGTTCTGAGGATCGGAATCATCCGAAAATCGGCACAATCATAACGCCGATCGATATATTCCAATAAATCGATAATTTCCTGTTCGTCAATTATTAATCCCGAATCCAAATCTTTGATTCCGGGAAAGCATTTATAATTCATCTTAATGGACATCGGTATATCCAATTCTTTCATCAGATAAACTCCTTTTTAATTTCATGGTATCTTGCTTTTTCTGCCGGACTTAAACCAAGGTTTTTATCCATTTTATCATTCAACATTTTTACATCATCACTAAGTGTGG
Source organism: uncultured Acholeplasmatales bacterium (assembly GCA_937877075.1). GTDB lineage: Bacteria > Bacillota_I > Bacilli_A > ML615J-28 > CAG-698 > DTU067. The sequence goes on along the minus strand of CALEGD010000005.1, from coordinate 17,101 downwards.
GGCTTAACTTTAGGGTTTTCGCATAAAAATAAGCAAAAAGCATTAATATCGAAAAACCAAAAATAAAGATCAACCTAATTCCTAAAACCGCATTGGCACTTTGGATTGGTTTTGGTTCTTCCTCGGTCGGAACAACAAAACCGCTGAATTTTAGTACTATTCCAATCAGAAATGCGGAGATAGCAGCGGAGGCTGTCCGGACAAAAGTCATAATTCCCGAACAAACTCCGGTTTTTCTTCCGTCTCGAGCCAAGGTAACAATATCCACAACATCGGGAAACATCAACCACGGAGTCGATTGAGCCCCCGCAAACCCTAAGGCCGTTATGGCGGTTAAGATATAAATTGGATAAACGGAAGCTCCGGAAGGATAAAAAGCGATTCCGGCCGCACAAATTATCGTCAGCGGTAAACCGATACGATAAATCTTCGTCTTCGATTTTGTTTTTATCAGTTTATATATTAATGTAAACAATATTAATTGAATTCCCAGAAATAGTCCAAGGAAGATAGTTGATGAAATATTTACAACATAGAGTTGATAATATAAGATTACCGCCGAAGCGATATCCAATGTTAAAGCCTGACAAACATAAAGGATAACCAGTTTCCGAAATGATTTTACTTTTAAAGGAGAAACAAATTGTTTCAATGAAAACTTCGACTTTTCACCATCATTTTTTACTCTTTCCTTTAAAAACAATCCAATCAGAATATGAGGAACTGCAAATACTATTCCGAAAACAAAGACTAATATAAAGTACAATTGAATATATTTTAATTTATTATCGATAATCATTTCATGCAAATAAGTCGGAACTAAAGTGCAAATTGCAGTTGAAGCTAGAGACAATACCAAACGTAATGTATTAACCTTATTTCTATCATGGAATCCGGTAGCGATTTCCGCACTCATTGAACTATAAGGAACCATGATTAATGTATTGACGGTAAAATAAAATAAATAAGTTATGATTACATAAGTAACCTTCCCATATTCGCTGGTGATGCCATGAGGAAACCATAACAAAGCAATTGCCGGTACAAGCAAAATTCCGCCAATTAATATATATGGTCTTCTTCTTCCAATTTTGGTTTTTGTGTTATCTGAAATAGTTCCCATCAAAGGGTCATTGATTGCATCCCAAGCTTTAGAAATAAAAATGACGGTCCCAGCAACCAATGGATCAATTCCAATTACATTTGTCAGAAAAAACAAATACAAAATTGAGATAATGGTTTGACCGCCGCCACCGTACAAATCCCCCAAAGCGAATAACCAGGTTTCTTTTTTTGTTAGTTTGGATTCCATAATCAATCTCCTGTAAAATTTTGTCAGGTTGATTATAGCATAAAGTGACAACGTTTTCAAGGAACTGACAAAAAAACTCTTATCACCTAGGAAGATTATTATCTACAACAAGAAAAAAGAAGCTACTTTAAGCTTCTTCCTGAATATCCGTTCTCTTAGAAAATCTCATAGGTTTTGATCATTTGTATACTTAAAATAAATTTCCATACCTTTAAATCTTAAAAATATTTTCTTTCTTTGTCTGATTTCATAACTATGAAAAAAGAACAATGAGAAAGCCTCCCATAGCAAAACCCAACCTCCAATATACAAGCCTTCAACAAATATTGTTGAAAACATATCTACTAACTTTACAACATTTCTAAAAAAATACGCCGCTGTTAAAAACATAATACTGATGATAAAATTTGTTAGAATCTGTCTGTGTATCTTCTTTAATGATTTATTTATAAAAAACAGGACAGTATTAAAGTTATTTTTAATTCCGGTTTTGCTTCTTAATTCTTTTTAATCATCTCTTAATTTTTCCGGTAAGTATAGATATAATTCAACATCATTAATGAGTGGAATTTCTGAACCTGATTGTTCTAGATAATCAAGTAACTCCGGTTCTAAATCCCTTCTTCTTAAAGGAGATGCATCCCAACCATTAAATAATTCTGCATAATCATCTAATGAAATCTCGATCATATAGGCTGAGGTTTCTGTATTTATATTGTAATAATTTAATAATGTATTCTTTTTCTTTTTCATTTTTTACACCTGAAGTCATATTAAGATATATTAATAATACCATAAATGTCTTAAAAATCAATTTTGGATTCTTTGGTTTTTAATTAAGTTCTAGATAAGAAATTTCCTTTTATAATATTATTTACAATAATAATATTTTAGAGCAACTTTTTGAAGATTTTTTAGATTATTTCAAAACTCATAATAACATATTCTGTTAATTCGATATCTTTTGGAACGATATCAATTTTTTCCATACTGTACATTGCAGTAGGCGCAAGTTTAGTATCCGAATATATTCTATAATCTTGTCTTTTATATTCTATTGTTTGTACTTCACCTAACTTAACTCCACTTGCATTAGCTAAAATATTAGCTTTATTGATAGCGTCTTGTACTGCACTTTCCAGTAAATCGTTAATTAATGATTGTTTATCTTGAATTGTATAAGCAATTGAAATATTAGGTTTTATTACGCTTCTTGTGATTGCATCAATTATTTCTGCTAGGAAAGCTGTATTTAAAGGAAACTCTAATACAATATTTTGTCTAGCTTCATATCCAACAAATTCATTTTTGTAATTACCATTATTATCTCTGACACTTTCATATTTTGCATTAATTATGAAATCTGATGTTTGAATATCATTTTTATCAAAACCAAGATTAGTTAAGTGATAATATAATAAATTAAGTTTGTTGATGGCACCTTCCATCATTTTTTCATAATCTTTATTTAAAGTAACTAACTCAACATTAAGCTCAATTGTATCAGGACTTTGTGTTATCCTACCTTCTCCTTGAACAGTGATTAATCTCATTGTATCCTCCCTAAAAAATATTATACTATATTTTATGATTAATAGATAATGTAAAAAAAGATTCTACCATACTAAGTTATATTAAAAATGATCATTAACCCTTAATTTAATATTTCTCCTCTACTTAATTATTTTTTATTCCTAAAATTACAATTCCGTATATTATATTATAAAGATTTTTTTAGTAAACCAAAAGTATTTGCATAAATAAATCAGGCTAGTTAAATCCTGAACAAATACGGATTCAAAAATAGAAAAGAGGACACCGATTTTAAATAATGTGTACACCCAATAAATCATCGATTTATCTGTCGAAAATTTTCAAATATCCTACTTTCTTTGAGCCGATTCTTTCCACCAACTTTTATTCAGTCATTTTATTTAGTTCTCTTTGAAGTCGCGACAAAAAGATTTAGTATAATTGTTATTTCTCTTATTGTATTAAATTTTCCCTTTTCTTTTAGCAAGTCATGATTTTTCTGTTCATAACAGATAAAATATTATTAAAACTTTCATTTATAGGATTATTTGATACTTTAAGAAGATAATTTTTATTTCTTTCAAATTCAAAATTGAATCCAACACCATTATTATAATATCTATATTATGTTTTCTTTATCGCATAATTGGAATACTCTTCAAAATCCGGATCCAAAAGTTTCAATTAATTTAACTCGGTATAAAATAATCGCAATTAAGGTGTTCCTAATTTGCGAGGCTATAGTGCCAGAAGCAAAATCATTTGGATCTTTACCTTCCACAAGTTCGCCAGGATTATAGGTTTTAATTGTTTTAGGAGATACTTCTATTTGATTGTGTGAAGCTTAATCAACTTTCAAAACTTTTAACCACCACTTCTCTTATAGCTTCAACTGGAATTTCTGGCTGCTCAACCCTTTCCAAACCAATCACTCTCGCATTCCATAATGTCCTCGCCTTTTGGCATCATAGGCGTAAATTTTGTTAACTCGTATCAAGTGTTATTGCAATTTTTGCTTTAACTATTAATATATAGATTAAACAAAGGAGCTGTAAATAAAGAAATTTAAACATGGCCCCAAGAAAAGAAAAAGCCGAGATATTGTCAGATATAATTTGACAACCTTGGCTGTTGTTTTTGCTTTTTTGGAATAAATTGCAAATTCAGAGAAATAGCATCTGTAAACCCATCAAAGTTTACTAAAAGCATAACTAATTTTGACATATCTCTTTCTTAACGGTTTCGTACAAATAGTTTTTTGGAGGATGGCTATAATGGGTTGAATTTTGATACCATAAATACAGATTCAATTATTTACCTTAATTCAGATCTTCAATATTGATGAATGGGTAATTAAGTTCTCTTAATTGATCAATCATTGCTTCATAATGGTTCCTACCATGTTCTTCCATCTCAAGTGTTATTAATATTATTGGCGCTATGGTTTTAAATTCAATCATAAATTCATCACTATTCTTTATCTCGTTACCTATAAGATCTTCAAGCATTAATGACTTATCCTTGTATTTGTCGTAGAATTTATCATTTACTATTACTCTAATCCATGTATTACTAGTATAACCAACAGATCGAATGCTTTCTGATGACTTAAGAACTTCTATAATACCATTTAATCTTTCATCTGACATCTTTTGATTAAAGTGAATATCTATCATTAATCCCCAAGTCCACACATTCACAGATTTAAGATTATTTAAACCGAGAAAATCAGATTCACTTAAACCATTAACATATATATTTCTTATATACGCTTCATTTGCTGATAAAACAATAGATGATTTTAATTCGGATACTGTTCTTACAACAACATTAAATTCAGTAATATTTTCTATATCTGTTTTCTTAATTGTAACAAATTCATGCCATGAACTCAAAGCCGCGCACATTCCGTCAAAACGATTGATATTTAAGGTTAATGAATTATCTTTAATTATTACACTGTGTACATAATTTTCTGATATGTACGGTTCATATTTATAATAAAACAATAAAATATTATCCTCAAAATATTCCTCATTATAAGTGTCCAATAGTTTATTCCAACCATCATTATCTAAATACATGTAAGAATAAAATGGGGTTGTCCTATTGTTTTCAACTTCTTCTAACAATTGTTCATATGATGTTGCATAAAAGAATACCATCCCTGGGACTTCTTCATTAGTCTTAACACTCCAAATATCAAACCCTGTTGAACGGTTGTTGGAGGTATACCAACTTATACCTTTGTCTAAAGAAAACGAGGTTTCTTGGCCACCACGAATACTCTCGTGATTTTGTGAGTAATGAAAATAATCTGAAGTATTGTTTTCTCTATTTCCAGATGAATCTACACAAGAAACTAATAAAAGCATAGAAATTATGATTAAACAAATATTAAATAAATTTTTCATAATATTACCCGCCTCTCTTACTAATGATACGAATGAACCCGAATTTTTATTGGAAAATTTAAAAAACTTATACTTTTATTAGACTATCATTACCAAATTATTGAAACCACTATACGATAGATTCTATATTTTTGCTCTACAAACCAGAATTTATTTTACTGCCTTTAACTCAATATGTCCTCTATCACCCATGATATGCCTTAATTGCTCTTTGATTAAATGTAATTTGATTTAAGAATTCTTTTCCTAATCCTTTTCCACAGATATCCGGCTTCAATCATAGTATATATATCTTTACAAATCTTCATAAACTCAAATCACTACTTTCTTTCTTCGTAATCATAATCGTTGTTATTTAAACTACTTTCAAACGGTTCATTATCTAGATAACCATAATAATTACAGTAGATACTTCCAATATATATTAACAATTATAAAACCAGTCTATCTTTCTTGATATACTTAAAAAATGTGTGGACAATACCATAAGGCTTTTTTCCCCAATAAACGTACAATTCTCATTATACTTTCGCGTTTCGATTATTCTTCCACACCTACCGATATTATCATATCTAAATTATAGTATCTAATATTTCTCTTTACCTTTCTTGTCCCCTCTATTTGAACTTGTGCGTTTTCCGCACATGTTGAGTATCTATCTAATTCATCATCATTATAAATATTATTTATATGTCTAACTATTCTAGTCCTATCAACCTCAAATAATAAGGCAATTTGTTCTTGTGTAAGCCAAACAGTCTCTTCATCTTTGTCTATATTAACTTCTAAAGAGAAATCATCGTCATTAAATACTACAATCTCATACTTGTTCATCATCTTACCACCTTATATAATATAATTCTACTTTTATTAAACTAGACTCTAAAGTCTTTATATTATTGATTCCTCAATAATTATTTAACTTAACCAACTACGTATATTATACTTTAATTATCAAAGCATGTAAATGTTGATTTAAATTTATCAAAAAACAGGCTTAATTACAAGCCTGATTTTTTAAAATCTAATATTTAAAACTGGTACACCCTTGGGGACTCGAACCCCAGACCCATTGATTAAGAGTCAATTGCTCTACCGTCTGAGCTAAGGGTGCATATTCAATACTTTAATATTATACTAAATTTATTCAATAAATGCAAGGATTTTCCTGAATTTTTTCACTGAAAAGCCACCTTAATAAAGGCGGCTTCTTTTTTACTTTTTATAAAAATCCTCGATATAATCAATAAATAAATCACGCATCAAAACATCATCTTCCCGTGGACTAGTTTTAAAATATTTTAGAAAATTACTACCGGTAAAGATATAATCTATTGTAATCACATCATAAGTTAAATCATCATTGATTTTAGAGACCTGAAAATAAGGATCGAAATAAAGAGATTGCCCTTGTTTATGATATAAATCTTTCAAAACAGAACCTTTAAGTGATGTTAAGACGATCCGATTATCAAAAGGGAAAACTTCAAAAATATCCTTGATTCTGATATTTCCGCGCTGAAGAGTAGTTCTGACGCCTCCGGTATTAATAAACGCAGCTGTTCCACCAAACTTTTCAACCATAGCCTTAGTAATCTCCGTACCGATTTTTCCTTGATATAAGGTTTCGGTCGTATAACCGATGTTGCGATTTCCTTCATTAATATCAGAAGAATATTTATCAATTAAATCTAACATTCCTCGATCATTACGATATTCGGAAGGATTATAATGACGGATGGTTGCCTTTACAGGACTTTTTTCATCATCCATTTCAATAATAATACCACCAACATTTTCGTTTTTGTCGTCGCATTGAATTACCGGAACATAATATCCGTCACTACGAAGGTGTTTAGTTGAAAGTTTTTGGTGGTTATGACCGGTAATTATTCCGTCAATGCGGCTTTCATTGGGGAGTTGCAAGTAGTCATTAATTTCCCAATCATCATAACTATGGGTAGCAACCACAACAATATCGCATTCAAATTCGCTTCTTAAGCTAAAAGAAAGCTCTTGTACAATACTGCGAGGATTTAAAAACTCATAATCCGCAACTTTATCACTAGAAATTGAACTCTCTAAATTGTGACCGATAACTCCGATTATCCCGACTTTATAGCCATTGTTTTCAAGAATCACATAATCTTCTGTCCAGGGAAGTCTTTCTTTGCTTTCTTTATAAACGATATTCGCTGCAAGAAAAGGAAAATCAGCCTCCCCGTTTCTCGAATCATTATCTTTATACTGTGAGATTTTTTCGATTCCCCAATCAAATTCATGATTGCCGATGACAAAAGCATCGAATTTAAGTAAGTTCAAGGCTTCAAGAAGTGGTATACCATAATTAATATTTGATACATAAGTCCCTTGAAAGATATCTCCGGTTGTAATCTTAAGGAATTTCCCGAAATCTTTTTCCATATTATTTATTACGGAAGCAACCTTTTCCATACCCGAGAAGCCGTCAGTTACAAAAGCTCCGTGGGTATCGTTCATCGTAAAAATATTAACGGTATTTACATCTTCAGGAATTCCCTTTTCTTCGCATCCGAAAATAAAGAAAAAGCTAAATATCAAAATTAAAAGATTAATTGTTTTCCTCATATAAAAAATACTTCTCCAAATTTACTGCTAATAATTGATTTCCGTTTCCATTAAAATAATTAGAAGTTTAAGGCTTATTTTAGTTACCATAAAATTCTTCAAGATATTCAATAAAGACATCGCGCATCAGTTCGCGGTCAACCCTTGAACTGTTTTGAAAATACTTTTGATAGTAAGATCCGGTATAGACATAGTCAATCGTGACGATATCATAGTAAGAATAGCTATTGATATCAGCAGGGTCAAAGCTAGAATTAAAATAAAGATACTTTTTTTGTTCCTGATACAAACTTAAAAGTTTGTCTCCTCTTATTGATGTAATTACAATTATATTATCGAAAGGAAAAACTTCAAACACATCACAAATGCGAATATTACCGGTACTAATCGTTGCTCTGACACCGCCGGTATTGATGAAAGCAACATCTCCTGCGTATCTTTCCATCATTGCATTTGTCATTTCTTTACCAAGTCTATCCCAATACAGCATTTCTGTAGTATAACCGATAACTCGATTTCCTTCGTTGATCTCATCTGAATACTTATTTATTAAAACTGTGAAATCTTGATCGGATAGATACTTTTCAGGTAGGTAATGTTCAATCGAGGAATCAACCGGATTCCCGTTTTTATCCATGTTAATTATTATTTGTCCTACGGTTTCATTTTTGTCATCACATTGAATGATTGGAAGATTATAATCATTATTATGTGGAATACTTCGGCTTATTTTTTGATGGGTATGGCCAGTGATTATTCCATCAATTCGACTTTCATAAGGAAGAGAAAGATAATTATTGATTTCCCCTTCATCATAATTATGAGTGGCTACTAAGACAAGATTACAATCAAGTTCCTCTCTTAAGGTTTTAGAATGTTTTTGTACAATAGTATAAGGTTGTAAGAATTCATAATCCTTAACCATATCGTATGAGATCGAACTTTCTAGATTATGGCCGATAACTCCAATTACACCGACTTTATAACCATTGTTTTCAAGAATCACATAATCTTCTGTCCAAGGAAGTCTTTCGCCGGATTCTTTATATACAATATTGGCGGCTAAAAACGGAAAATCAGCTTCACCATTGGCCAGATTTTTGTCCGCATATTGTTCAATCTTGTCGAGTCCCCAGTCAAATTCGTGATTTCCAAGAACTAGTGCGTCAAATTCCATCAAGTTTAAAGCATCAATCAAAGCTAATCCATAAGTCATACGCGAAATATAACTCCCTTGGAAAATATCTCCGTTTGCAATCTTAATATGTTCACCGAAATCATCTTCTAAAGATTTAATTACCGAACCAACCTTATCCATACCTGGAGTATCGTCTGAAACAAAAGCTCCATGAGTATCATTAATGGTAAAAACATAAACTCCATCTTGATTCAAATTCTGGATAAGTCCGCCATCAACTTGGCTATCGTCAGATAAAGTAATAATTATCCTTCGTTCTTCATTAATAATTGCGTCAACAATCTTCAGTCCGGGAGCTATATTTAAGGAACTGATCCAATATTCATAGCTTTCTTGGTAGGAATTTAAATTCACCAATTTTTGATAGATTTGAAGCAGTTTTACTTTGACTTCATCAGTTTCAAGTTTAATGGTGATTTTTGTTTCAAGTCCTTTATATCTAACAGTAATATTATGTTTCCCTACGGATTGAAGTAAAACTAAATCCGAAGAACTAAGCATCTCTTCGGATAAGAAAATACTTTCCTTAGTCCCATCGCTTTTGTTAAGAATAATTTTTATCTTATTTAAGTCAAAATCCTCAATTAAAAAAGACTCGGATATACTAGTTGAATCGGTTTCAATTGAAACCAAGGTGGGTACATCTTTACACCCCATAAAAATAAATAGTAAGAAAGCAAAAATTAAAATAATCTTTAACTTTTTCATAATTTTCCCTTCATCACTTTCTAATCACAAAAACTGATAACAGTTTTTAAGTCTTAGAAATTTCTAGTATTAATTTTTATCCCTACTATTTTCCCTTAAATTAGAAGATTCAAAAATTCCTGAAATGCCATTTGCCCTTTTTCATCCATTTTAAAGACTCCTGCGTCTTTCAAAACCTCAGAAAACACTTTGCCTGCTTCTTCAAGAATGAAGCTTTCGGTATTAGCGCCTAGATATTTAATTTGAATTTTTTCTACCCAATGCCAATGTTTCTTTATTCTTTCGTCCTCTGCTATTTTACTATCTCCCTGTAAATACTTTCCTATCAACTCAAACTCCGTTTTCAATCGAGCGGGAAGGATTCCAAGTCCCATTGCTTCAATTAAACCGATATTTTCTTTTTTGATATGATGGAGTGAGGGATGGGGATGAAAGACGCCATCGGGAAGTTCGTCTGTAGTATAATTATTCCGAAGAATCAGGTCGAAAACATAAAACTCGGCTTCTTTTCTAGAAATCGGCGTAATCGTATTATGTATTTCATCCTCATTATTAACAATTAAAAGATCCTTGTTTTCATACTTTCTCCAAATGTGAAGTATCTTATCAGCAAAAGCTATTAAATTCTCTCGGTTTTTAGATTTAATCCGAACCGTACTCAAAGGCCATTTAACGGAATAAACTTCAACATCATCAATTGAGGCAAATAACTTGGCTTCTGCTTCTTCAATCGGAAAACGATATTTTCCGGATTGGTAATGTTCATGATTTAAAATCGAACCACCGACAATCGGTAATCCGGCGTTTGATCCGATGAAATATTCCGGGAAATAATCAAGAAAATCAAGTAACTTTACAAATGTTTCACGATTAATAATCATAGGAATATGCTCTTTATTTAAAACAATTGAATGTTCATCAAAATAAGAATAAGGCGAATATTGGAAGAACCATTCCTCATTATTAAGTTTAATTGGAATTATCCGCATATTACTACGCCCATCATATCCGATATGACCGCGATACCCTTCGTTTTCCGGACAAAGCTGACATTTAGGATAACCAGATTTTTGTTGTTTTTGTAAGGCAATCAAGCGCGGATCCTTTTCCGGTTTGGAAAGGTTAATCGTTAGATGAATATTCCCATATTCAGTCTGATGTTGCCATTTAAGGTTTTGATTAATCCTCTTTGTTTGAATATAGTTTACATCCTTGGAAAGCTGATAAAGATATTCGGTTGCTTTACTCGGTTTTTCCTGATAATATTTATAAAACTTTCTAATAACTTCCTTTGGTCGGTCAATTAAAAAATCAATTGTTTTTGCTTTGAAATTATCAAGAGAAACAACATCATTTTCCTTTAAAATGCCGTTATTAAAAGCATATAAAGCCAGATCATCAAGAATTAAATCAAGTTCACGGACTTTTACTTTTTCTTTTGAAAATTCTTTTTGATTAAAAAACTCGATTAAAGTATTAACTGTATATAGATAATCAACCTCTTCAAGAATTCCTTTTTCTAAACAATAGGTTAGAAGTTCATTTAAAAGATAATTAATTTTCATAGTTTTCTTGCTCCATTTCCAACACGAACCGGATAAAAGTCAGCTTCAAGTCCGGTAGCCTCTTTATAACCTTCACGGACTTTTTCAATTAGATGCTCAGCTTCGTCGCTTCTTACCAGCGCAATAGCACAACCTCCAAAACCGGCACCAGTCATTCGTGCCCCAATAGCTCCATGTTTTAAGAAAAATTCCTGTAGAGAATCAAGTTCAATTCCGGTTACTTCATAATCATCTCTTAGTGAATCATGAGAAGCGCTTAAAAGCTTTCCGAATTCTACTAGATTACCTTTTTCCAAGGCTTGGTAAGCGGCTTGTGTTCTTTCATTTTCCGAAATTACATGACGAACCCTTTTATAAATAATAGGATCAGTAAGCAAAGCTTGACTATTTTCAAAATCATTGCAACTTAGTTCACATAATTCTTTTATTTCAAAACGCTTCTGAAGCATTTTTAAACCTTGTTCACATTCTTCTCTTCTTTCATTATATTTAGAAGTTGACAGTGAGCGTTTCTTATTGGTGTTTCCGATGATAATCAGATAATCACCGAGATTTATCTTTACATAATGATGTTCTAAGTTTGACGTATTCAATAAGATTCCGCTTTTATCCTTAGCCATTCCAATAATGAATTGATCCATAATGCCACATTTAACGCCGATAAATTCATTCTCGGCTTTATGAGCTATCTTTACAAGCTCTAAATTTGAAAGTCCGAGATTGTAGAGTGTATTTGCAATTACTCCGATCAATAATTCAAGGGAAGCACTGGATGAAAGTCCGGCACCGTTGGGAATATCTCCTCTGACATAAAGATTAAATCCTTTAGTCAGCTCTATTTCTTTCATTACTCCTTTTACATAATTAACCCAATTATCTTCTAAGCGATATTCTAAGTCCCGCAAAGAGAAAGTAATGATTCCGATTTCCGAAAAGTTTTCGGAATAACAGGAAATAAATTCATCATCCCTGGGGGAAGCAATCCCAAAAGTACCAATATCAAGAGCGCAAGGAAGGACAAACCCGCCATTATAATCAATATGTTCGCCAATTAAATTAACTCTTCCCGGCGAAAAGAAAGCTTGGAAATTATCCGAACCGGGAAATACTTTTTTTGCTTTTTCAATCAATTTTGTTATCATAATACAACTCCGTTTCTAGATATATATTATAACCTAAACAACCCTTCAATTCAAGGTTGGTTAAGCGGGTTAAGAAAAAAAGCACATTTTAGTGCTTTTTGATAATTGTTCCGAAACTATTGAGACCGATGTTTCCTGAATTGGCTTCATCGGTATCGATATGCATTGCTGCAGCAAAATCTTCACGAACGCGAACAACAACATCTCCGAAAATCAAAGAACGTGCTTCTGTTTCCACCTTCACTTGAACAATTTCTTTATCTTTTAGATCATATGTTTCGGCTTCTTCGATATTAAGGTGTATATGCCTTTTGGCCACTATCACACCCTCTTTAATTTCAATTTGTCCTTTCGGTCCGATAATTGTACAACCCGGAGTGTTTTTAATATCACCGGATTCACGGATTATGGACTCGAATCCCAAACTTCTGGCATCGGTTGCAGAGATTTCCACTTGAGTCGCTTTCCGACAAGGACCTAGTATTGATACATTGGCTTGACTTTTTCTTGGTCCGACAATTGTTACTCTTTCTTCGGCAGCAAACTGTCCGGGTTGGGAAAGGTATTTCTTAACCGTTAAGGTTGCATCCTCGCCAAAAAGAACTTTTAAATCAGCTTCGGTTACATGGACATGTCTTGCTGATGTTTCTACAAGAATTTGGTTTTTCATATTATCGCTCCTTTTCTAGTTTCCAAATAGTTGATTATATAGACTTTCAAGATCGCTGGATTCAGCATTCTCGGTAATTTGATTTAATAGTATTTGTTGGTTTTCCGCGGATAATTGATTGATAATTTCAATTAAATTACCTGTGTCTTCATTGGTAAGTTCAGCTTCCGGATCGCTAAGAATTGTGGAAATTCCTCCCAAAGTCTCTTTAAGGTCTTCAATAAGAGCCTCCTGCTCAGGATCGCTTTTATCGAAGCTGCTTTCATCTAAGAAGTTGTCGGAAAGCATTTCTTCGACTGCTTTTCTCGCATTTTCAACCATCGTATCAAGGCTTGGGTCGGTATAATCAACAATAACCTCAATTCCGCCATTTACCGCTTTTACCTTTTCTACATTAAGCGGAGTATCGGGACCACCAACTTCCATAAACTTTCGGAATGTCTCGGCGGAAATTTTGAAGGTCGCAGTTTCTCTGTCGTATTCTACAACCTCTAGAGAATCAAAGCTTCCTAACATTTCCAAAAGAAATTCAGAAGAAGCGGAAATACCACCAATCATCATTTCCTGACTTAAGGTAATATATAATTCACTCTCATCACTTCCGGATTCGATATTTCCAATAATTTGAATTAAAACTTCAATTCCATTAATATTAACTACAAAATCTAAATTTAATTTATCCGGCCTAAAATCAAAGAAAATTCCGGTTATTTCGAAATTATTATCCGCGTTTACGAGTGAATATTTAAAATCCGCATAACCGGCGGTTTTATCATAAATAATGCGGTTAAAATCAGTATTTGTAAAGGAAAGGCTTTTCTCTGAATCGGGAGAAAGACTACCGATAATAAAGGTTTGGGTTTTATTCGTTACAAAATTATTAATATCAAAACCTGTGGAAGCAGTATCCCTCAACTTAGCTAAGCGACTTGAAGTTTCGGAGTCTGTTTTAATTTCATTTAAATTAAACCGGAAACCAAAATAATCTTTATCTTCAATCTCGAAGAAACCAAAACTAAGAATTTGATTTTTTGATGAAGTTAATATGTTTATAAATTCATTTAAAAGTTTACTTTCTACTTTTTCTTCGCCGACCGTTTTCATAAACATTTGGCCCAAATCTTCCTTATAAAAACTGAAAGAAAAGTCCTCCATATTAAAATCGATAGGCAGACCCAAATCATCAATCGCTTTATTGACCTTCTCTTCCGTCACTCCCAGTGCGGAAAGTAGAGGGTCAGATATTAATTTTCCGACGCCGCTGAGCAAATTAAGTCTCCCTAATCCGAGTTTTGTAAGCAAGAGGGTATATTTACCTGCCTCTTCCTTTGGTTCAAAACTAAAATTAAGATTAGTATTTAAATAAGGAGCGTTAATTGTAAAGTAGAAATTAATATTCTGATCTTTAATCTCCGTATAGCCGTGATGCAAATTAATGCTTTTGCCGCCGATTATCGGCACCTCTTGATGTATTTCTGTCCCTTGGACATATTTACAGGCATCGTCCGCACATCCCGAATAATAATCGGGATTAATTTCCCTTAAAACGGCAAAAATCAGTCGATTAAGATCATCTTCTGAAAGAGTTAAATAAAATGAACCCTCGCGATTTATCAGAAACCGGGAAAATAAATTATCGGCTTCCCCGGCCAAGGTAATTTCGTTATTGTATAATTCCGTCGGAGCCTTATCGGTATCATCGGAGATGATGAAATAAAGGCTCGTTAAAGGTATGCCAATTAATAAAATTAATGTTATTATAAAAATAAGAATCAGTTTTAGGAACTTTCTCATAATATTCCTCCTAACTTATTATACCACCATTTTCAGCTTTTGTGAGAATAATTACTTAATTTTCCTGATGGTTTTGGTAGAGATTATAAACTTTATCAGCTAAAGCATCTAAATCTATCCCATTATTTTGTACAATGAAATCCAAGGGAAGTTTTTCGGTTTTAAAGATTGCATCATCTTTTTCCAGACGTAATTTTATTAATTCCGGATCATCGCCACGCTTAACCATTCTTTCTTTTCGAATTTCCTTCGGAGCTTCAAGAAAGATTGTGGTAATCTTACTTCTCATTCTGTAGGCATAATTTAAAAGTCCATTCGGGTCAAGAATCACTACCTTGTCTAGGGAGATATCTTTTCTTCTGCTACCGTAATAATTTCCGTTATAGAAGGTCGTCTCTACAAACTCATTTAAAGAATCAAGTTTTGAAAACTCCGCCGTTGAAACAAAGTGATAATCACGGCCGTCAATTTCACCCTTTCTCTTTATTCTGGTGGTATAGGTAATGAGTCTTTTCATTCCGTATTTAGAAATCAAGATTTTTGCTACTTCAGTTTTACCGCTGGCACTAGGGCCGATCAGGACTAACATATAAAATACTCCTTTATACAAAATTAAAGGAGATGAAAATCATCTCACAATTCTCTTCCACATTTCTTGCAATATTTACTGTCAGCGTTGTTCTCTTGTCCGCAGAGACATTTTTTTGTTATTTTGTTTCCGCAGGCATCACAATATATCGAGTCAAGATCGTTTGAGTCCCCACAATAAGGACAGATTAAAAGATTGTTTTTTATTTTTGATACCAGACCTGCTACCTCATTCTTAGTTCCGTCAATTAAATAATTAGCCGTATCCTTTACAACCGGCGCCATTTCACTGGATGTGTAACGGGCAACTTTTCCCATATAGGCATAAGAAAGGCAAGCCAATCCGATAAAAACTAAAGCCATGCCAATAAAAATCAAATAAAATAAATCTGGCCCCTCCGGTTCAGGAAAATGATAGGGGTTAGAGAAATTACCGCCGGAAGGAGAAAATCCTTCAAAAAAATCGATAAGTCCTACTACACCGAGTATTCCTCCCAAAGGCAAAGCAGTAAATCCAATTACTTTTAATATCTTTTTTGTACGAGAATGATCTTGGAGATATTTATTTTTCATTTGCTTTCCTCCTCTGTATTATTATAACGAAAAGAGGGTTTTAAAGCAACAAATCCTAAAAACTTTTAAATTTTTTTTGAATTTATCGTTCTTCTTCTAAAGTTTTACACTAAAGACCAATTTACCTCAAAATCACTTTATTTATTCCGGCTTATTTGTTATAATAATTAAGTGGTGATAATATGATTGATCGTTATACAACTGAAGAAATGAAAACAGTCTGGTCCGACTGCCATAAATATAATATTTGGCTAAAAGTCGAACTGGCTGTTTTGAATGCTTATCGGAAAAGAAATATTATTCCGGCAGCAGATTATCTTAAAATAAAAGAGAAGGCAAAGGTCGACCTCAAGCGAATCCAAGAACTTGAAAAAATCACCCGCCATGATGTCATTGCCTTTACTAGACAAGTAAGTGAATCTTTGGGTGATGAGAAAAAGTGGGTTCATTATGGACTGACATCAACCGATGTGGTTGATAGCGCCAATGCTTGTTTATTAAAAGAGGCCAATTTATTGGTTGAAAAAGCCTTAAAAGACTTTCTTGAAGTTTTGAAAGAAAAGGCCCTTAAATATAAAAAGACCCCCTGTATCGGAAGAACCCATGGGATTCATGCGGAAATAAGTTCTTTCGGTTTGAAATGGGCTCTTTTCTATGATGAAGGAATCCGTAATCTGAAGCGTTTTTTGAATGCCAGAACGGAAATCGAAGTTGGAAAATTCAGCGGTGCCGTTGGCAACTTTGCTAACCTCGATCCGGAAATTGAAGTTGAGGCCTGTAGTGAACTAGGTATTGGCTATGCGGCAATCTCAACTCAAGTTCTCTCCCGAGACCGTCATATTAATTATCAAAACTCTCTTGCTTTAATTGCTTCCTTAATCGAAAAGATTGCCACCGAAATCAGACATTTATCCAGAACCGAAGTCCGTGAAGTTGAAGAATTTTTTTCAACCGGTCAAAAAGGTTCCTCGGCAATGCCACATAAACGCAATCCGAT
>CALEGD010000004.1 GCA_937877075.1 uncultured Acholeplasmatales bacterium | reverse complement strand
AAACTGGTTTGTATGGCGAATTGCCAGAAAGTGATATTAATAATTCGGGTTCTATAAGAACACTCAAAAAAGATATCCGGGCATTAAAGCGTTCTGGAATTATCCAAACAGTAATTTTTAGTTGCACTTCTAAAGGAATTAAAATTGCATCAAAAAAAGAGTATAAAGAATACTCTGAAAGAAAATGGAAAGCGATTAAAAATGTTATTAAACTTCAAAACTTACAAGACAAAAAGGCAGGTTTGGATAATCAAACTCGTTTCGTATTTGGGAGCGAAAAGCCAATAATTGAAGCCTACAAAGAGGTTGCAGTATGAAAAAAGATAAAGAACAATTATATTTTATGCAAATACTGTTAATCATCATAATAATAGTTTTTATTACACTCTTGGTTTTATGGTGATGTTATGTTTAAGAGTGAAAAAGAGAAGTTGATCTACGAGATAAAGCAAATGACAATAATTAAGTCTTTGAATTACCTTTACACATTATCTGTGGATAAACTCAAAAAGATTAGAGATGAACTTTATTCCAAAAGAAAGGGGGCTTGTTAATGTCTATGACAAATGCTACTAATAATATATATAATACTAATATATATACTAAAGATAATAATAGTAAATATAATACTATACAAGTAATAGATGATGATAGTATAAATATATATAGTATATATCATACATTAAGAGTTATGTTTGCAGATATTGATAACAAGATTAAAAGGCTTTATAAAAAGATGGACAAGCTGATTAAACTAGGCGGGCCCTCAGATGTCAAAGCACAAACTTATGACTCTCCTAAAGCATCATCCTCTATCGTTGAAAATGTAAGTCAATATTACCAAGATTTAGTTGATGTCAAAAACGAGATCCTAAATCAGGAAAAAGAAAGAAACCGTATTAAAAAACAAATTGAGGATGTGGTGGAAACAATCCTCGATATTGCGAAACTCCGAAAGAATGATATTGAGTTTATTGTCTTTGTGGAGCATCATGTAAAAGGTAGGAGATTAGTAGATATCTCTAAAAACCTTTATCGTAAGGATACGTATGGAAGAAAAATCCGATATGATTACGGTTATATTCGGAATGTAAATTCAATGATAATCGAGAAAATGCGTCAAATGTGACATTTGGGGGTTGATATGTGACATAGTCTTCGATTATAGTATAAACTGTAGACGTATGCGATGAGCGCCTACTCACCCAACACAATTTAATAAAAACTCCTTCCAGAGTTTCATCGCTTGATACTTAAAACATCCTCTTACTTTCTGAGTGGGTGTTTTTTATTACGCATATCAGTTAACAGTTATTGTTCATACTTTTCTCCTACCTCCTTTCTGTGATTAGGCTTAGTATTTATATATTAAGCCTTTTCTTTTAAGGAGTTTATACAATACTGTTATTTATATATATTATACTCTTATATTACTCTTATACTTATATATATATTATATTTATATAGTAATAAACTAATTATTATTAAAGTTAGGTGATTTAATGGCAAGAGCTAAACAAGTTAATAAAAAAAAACTTCCAACCAAGGCTAAAGAAAAACCGGGAAGAAAATCGAAATATTTTACCCATGTGTTGCCTAAATTAAATCGGATCCCGAAGTGGCGAAGAGACGGAATGACAGAAGAACAAGTTGCTAAAAGGTGCGGAGTTGCATACTCGACATTTAGAGAATACATGAAAATACACTCGGCGTTATCGGCAGCAATAAAAACTAGTCGAGAAGAATTGATTGAAGAACTCGAAGATAGTCTTTATAAAAGAGCAATGGGCTATAACCTTTTGGAAACAAAAACTGAGAGCGAAGGTGAAGGAGAAGAAAGGAAAATAACCAAGATAGTGACAACAACAAAACATTTGCCACCGGACACTGGAGCCCTGATATTTGCTCTTAAAAATCTAAAGGGAGATAAGTGGAGGAATGTTGAAAGAATGGAAGTCTCGGCATCAGAGGAAACAAGCAACATCTTAAAATCTGTTGTAGAACAATTTACCAATCGAGCGGAAGAAGTAGTCAAAGACGGCATCGATACACTTGAGGAATAACTTATGGATTTAGCACCACAACAACAAAACGTTTTAGAACAGATTCCTTTTCGTTTCCTCGAGAAATCACTTGATCTAATCGCTTGTCCATCCAAAATAGATATTGCAGAAGGAGCGGCACGAAGTAGTAAGTCTGCATCAATAGTTTTTAAACTTGGAATTAAAATTGCGACAAGCAATTACAATCAGTTTTTTATTTCTGGGTCTACATCTGGAGTTGCAAGAAGAAATGTGGTCGACAATAAAAACGGATTTCTTGATATGTTTCGAGGCAATGCAAGAAACGGAACCAATCCGAAATACGGTAATCACTTAATCTTTACAGACCATCTCGGTAGAGAGAAAATAATATACATTTTCGGTTTTAAAGACCGGGCAAGATGGCAAACGATTTTAGGCTCTACTCTTGGAGCAGGAATGATTGATGAAATAAATGTGGCGGATCCTTCGTTCGTTAAAGAGGTTTATAGATCACTCATTTCTGTTGATGATTTTTGGCTAGGGGGCACACTCAACCCGGATAACCCAGACAAAGAAATCTATGAGGAACTAATCAACAGATGCAGACCACTTAAAAAATGGGCGCATGATATACCAGATGAAATCATTGCAGATTTGAAAACATCACCGAAAGAAACGATTATCCCTGATGCTATTTATTGGCACTTTAATTTTAAAGACAATCCGATTATGACTCCTGATAAAATAGACTTTTTCAGAAGGCTTTATCCTCCGGGGTCTTTTTATTTTAACTCAAGGATTTTAGGCATAAGAGGAGTCGCCGAAGGAGTTATCTTTGGAAAATATCTTGACGAGTCATTCTTCGCACCAACTGTGGAAGTAATCGTAGATGCTAGGAAAAAGAAAATGTCAAACGTAGACCGGAAGATGTATGAGAACGAATACATTCGCTACACGATAGGCATTGACTTAGGCAACAACGAGATTAAGCGAGGAACTGTCTTAACATTTACAGGCATCAAGAGAGGTTTTAAAGGCATTGATCCGATTGACGTTTACGAAGCTGAGTCGACAGAAGCAAATGAACTCGTCTTAGAAATCTGTAAAAAAATCATCGAATGGTATAAGCAAATTAGAAACCGTGGGTTATTTGCTGGAGTTTGGATAGATGGTTATGGAGCAATAGAACTCTTAGTTCCGACCATTAGAAAGCAAATAATAGCAATGGGCTTTCCACAAATCACAGTAGACTTATGTATCAAGTTTGGTGACGAAGGTGGCAGAGAGTCAAGAATGATGCTCTTACTGCTTTTAATTAATCAGCACAAGATTGAGTTTAATACAACTAAAGGATGTAGAGAGTTATATAAAAATCTTCGAAAATTAGTGTATGGCGAAGACGGGTTGCCGCTTGATGAAAACAAAATAGAGAATGATTATTACGATAGTTTCTGTTATTCGTTTACACCGTTTACAATCCGGTTAAATGACGAAATTACAGGGAAAGTTGCTTGAGAGGTATAAAAAATGAGAAAAAGAAATGGCTTTAATTACAGACAAACTGTGACAACCCCGGTTAAACAGTCAAAGATTAAATATTCACCTTATGCCAATAATCTCGGATATGACGAGGTCATACGAGAAAAACAAGAAGAATATGCGATTTGGTATGGCGGCGAAAGTGATGCGATTTTGCAGTATTACATCGAAGCTAGACCAATGCATCATGGCAGTAATTATGAGGAGTTTTGGAATAGGAAAGATTATTTCTGGGCTGTAGTCGGTAGAGAAGATGATGTTAAATGCACACACTCTGGACTTCCGAAAGCGATTATCGATACTTTAGTTAATATCTTAGGCAAACCAGAAATAGGAGTCTCTAAAGAAGAAACGGTTATAAACGCAGAAACTAATGAGAAAACCCTTGAGGTTGTAGAAGATATTGCAACAACAGCAAGACTTCAAAAAATAATCGAGGATAATAACTTTTATAACATTCACGGACAAGAGCAATGTACATATACAATGGTTATTGGCGATGGTGCGTACTTTGTAAATATTGACGAAGATTTAAGCGAATATCCAATTATTGAATATATCGACGGTCGGAATATAGAGTTTGAACGGAAAGCAAATAGAATTATTGCAATCACTGCTAGAAAATATTATTCATACAACGATAAAAACTATATGCTAACGGATAGGCGGTCGACAAAATGGGCAGAAGATGCAAAGACCGGCAAAAGAAAGCGCATTGCCACAGTTGAATATAATTTATATGAGTTGTCAAACGTCGGAAGTGATGAAGTTAGTAAAGCGGTTGAACTTGATACTATCCCAGATACTACAGGACTTGAAAATCTTGAGTACCCGGATATCAACGTTATGCTTGCGGTTCCTTGTCTGTATCGGTATAACAAAAACACCGAAAGAGGCGACTCATTCTTTACTGGCAAACTCGATCTGTTTGATGACTTAGACCAAAGCAAGAGTCAGTCATCTAACACAAATAGATTATCTACTCCAGTTGATTATATCCCAGAAGGCTTGATGGAATATACGAGCGAAGGGAAACCAATTCCGCCAAAACGATATGACAGAAGATTTGTGACAATGCCTGCGGATCTAAACGCTGTAGGACAAAACCTAAACCAAATACATACATCTCAACCGCAGCTTAACTTCGAGCAATACACCAAAGAGCAACTGCAACTCATCGGCGATATTTTAGTCGGTTTAATGTCTCCTGCAACACTCGGAATTGATGTATCACTAAAAGATAATGCGGATGCTCAAAGGGAAAAAGAGAAGATTACTTTGGTTACTCGTGATAATCTTGTTGATATGCAAACACAAATCCTTAAAAGATTATTTAATCTGGTATTAAAAATCCACGATTATATGACTAATCCAAAAGGCAAACCAGGAGATTATGAGATTACCGTAAACTATCCTGAATATGCAAATCCAACCTTTGAAAACAAACTCGCTTATCTTGCTCCTGTTTATGTTAGCGGTGGAATGAGTGCTAAACGTTATGTTAATGACCTCTGGGGAGATGCATTAAGCGATGAAGAAAAAGAAGAAGAAGTGAGAATACTAGAACAAGCAAAGAACGCAATGCAGCAGATGCAGGACTTTAATAGCGGTCAAGACGATATGTTGTTTTAACGAGGTGTAGATATGGCTTTTACACCTAAAACTTGGTTTTTATTATCAAAAAAACTTGCTGACTCTTGGGGAACCCTCGAAGAAGAAACAAATGCTTTAGAGACCAAACAACTTGCTAAACACTACAAAAAGGGAGTTGACGAATGGTATAAAGAACAGCTGAAGGACATTTCCAATTTTACAAAAAATATTCAAGAGATAGCAGAAAAGCATCTTGAGTCCATTAACGCACAATCTGCAGAGGCCCTTAAAAAAGCGATTGATTTATCCGACAACGAAACAATTAAAGCGATCAAAGAAACTGCAGGAATAAAAAAAGATATATTGGACTCTAAAGATGAGTTTATTGCATCTGCAATCCAACGCTTTAGCAATTTCAATAAAGGCGAGATGTCAACATTTATATCATCTGCTGCAAAAAGAAACGGACAATTTATAAATAATATCCGTATGCAAGCAGAAAAGCCAGAACTTACAAACGTAAGAGTTAAGAGTGGGATGTGGGATCCGACTCAAGGGCTATATGATACTATCAAAAAACAAATGGAAGAAGGAATAAAATACGGAGTTCCGATAACTTATTCCAACGGAAGAAAAGTGCCTTTTAAATCTCATATGGAGATGTCGGTAAGAACAACAGTGCAAAATGAAGCATCTAACCGAATGGAGAACGCAACAAAAGCACTCGGTATTATTTTCTTCTTGGCATCAGAACACGCAGACTGCGCTGATGACCACGCTAAATCTCAAGGCAAGTTGTATGTCAATGAAAATTGGGAACAGGTAATAGCTGATAATGAGTTAAGAGAACGGATTAGAAACTTTATTGGTAGGAACGATATACAAACTATTCAATGGGTTAAGGGTCCACCTGTCTATTTTACAACCAGACCCAACTGCAGACACTTTTTTATACCGATTACCGTCACGCAAGCATTAGGCGATATTGATGCACTTAAAAAAGAGTTGCATACTAAAAAAGGCGATTATCTCAAAGAAAACTATCAAGACCTAAAAACCCAAAGATACAACGAAAGAGCTATTCGTTTTTATAAAGAACGCGCCAGATCAAAGTTAATTTTATATGACGAAACAGATGACCCGGTTTTAAAAGCGGACTTATTAAAAGACATTCGGAATGATTTGTCTTTGGTTCGTGGATGGCAAGCAAAACAAAGGAAACTCATTTTAAGCAATGAAAGTTTAGATCGCGAATATAGAAGAGAAGATTTAAACAAAATGGCTCAAGATTTGGGTGTAGAACTGCATTTGAAGTCTGAAAAAGCATTGCAAAAAGAGGCAGAAAATGGTATAATAGATGGAGAACAACACGGACTTATAGATGTTAAAACCGGCGAAATTGTTAATACTAGAATTGGGTTAATGAACCCCGAGTATCTCAAAAACTTTACCAAGAAAAACGGTTGGTATGTGGATTGGGATAAGTTCGGTCCGAACGTTAAAGTTTATGGTATGGTTGCCGAAGGGTCTAAAAAATTACAAGGTCTTATGGCGATTGAACATAAAAAAGACATGGGCGGCACTTATGTTAATTGGGTTGTAACTGCACCACATAACAATAAACAATTAACCGGAGGAACCCAAGAGTATAAAGGTGTCGGCTCGCTAATGATTGCTAAAGCAGCAGAGGAAAGCAAAAAGGCAGGATTTGGTGGTTATCTTTTTGGATTTGCTAATACTCAAAAAACATTAGAATATTATCAAAAATCATGGGGTGGCAGATATCTAGGAGCCTTACATCCATATCATTTTGAAATTGATGAAAGAACAGCAGATGAGTTGATTAAGAAATACACCATTGAAAAGAAGGGGGAATAACAATTTGGAAATAACAGAACAACACGAATTTCCACCTGTGGATTTATCTAAAGTTCCAGATATACTTAAATCCCGAGCAAATAACGATCGTATGACTAAATTATTGGGGTTAGGAAAAGATAGTTGGAATTCAGATGATGAAGAATTTATTTTAAGTATGGAGTCTGCCATAATAGATAATTTTACAAAGAATTATGGCTACACTCTAGAACAAGCAAAGAAACATGTAGAAGATATTAGAAACTTAAGACCGAATTAAATCGGTCTTTTCTTATGCCTGAAACCCCTATAATTTGCCTTTAATTTCCATTTTAGGAGATATCTCAAGTAAGATTAAGGGGGTAGGACAACCTCCAAAATAACGCAAAATTAAACTACGAGCTCATAATGAGCAGTAGATAAATCAAGGCTACTTTTTAGTGGTCTTTTCTTATGAGTTGGAAATCTCGTTAAAAATTCATTCGAGTTACTAGGGCTCGCAAAAACTAGACTCACCTTAATTCGGGTGTAGAAAGGAATTTTATGTTTAAGTTTTTATCAATTATGTTTTTGTGTCATCCGGGAGAAAGCGGCGGAACTGGTGGTGCTAGCGGAACTGGAACCGAAGATGATAAATCCAAAAAGGATGACGAGAAAGGAAAAGATGGCGAAGAAACCATCACATTAACAAAAGCCGAATATGAAGCAAAGTTGCAACAGAAGTTCGCCGAAGGAGCAAGAAAGGCTCAGGGTTCAAGCGGAGGCGGTGAACCTCCGAAAAAAGACGAAGATTTAACGAAGAAAACCCAAGGAGATGCATCGGGAGAAATCGCAAATATCAAGAGTGAGTTAGAGCTTTTAAAAGGCGAAAAACTCGCATTAAAGCAAGGAATAAAACCCGATTACACAGAAGATGCGGTTGCACTTTTAAAGGGCAAAGGTCTTGAAATCAACGAAGCGAATATGAAGTCGATTATCGAAAAGCATCCAGAGTGGAAGTTATCTAGTGATCCGAACGAAGGAACTGGTGCTAAACCTCTTGGGGCTACCGGTGGTAAAAACACTCCTCCTGCAGTTGACGAAGCAACTCAAGCTGCTAAAATGTTTGGTTTTTAATATAAGGGCATTTAGCCCTTTTTAATTTACAAGAAAGGAAATTGATATTTAATGGCAAACTCTATTGAGTTAATTAAAAAACATGCTGCGGCGAACCTCGATAAAATATTTATGATGGAGTCACGCACTGGTATTTTAGAAAATCGCATGGGTCTAGAATTAAGACCTGTAGAAAATGATGCATCCATTGTTTATATCCCTGATTTAGCAATGGATGGATTAGGAGACTATAACAGAGACACCGGATTTCCTGAAGGCGATGTTGATTTGAAATGGACTCCGTATCAGGTTAGAAAAGACCGTGGTCGCGGATTTAGTATTGATAAAGTTGTTGACATGGAGTCAGCAGGCATTACATCCGCCAATTTAATGACTGAGTTTTTGAGGACTCAAGTTATTCCTGAGGTCGATGCATATCGTTTAAGTGTTCTTGCAGCAAATGCTCATGCTGATAATATAAAAACAGAAACCGTCGCTGCTAATAAGATTATTTCAAAGTTTAATGATGTAATTGAGCAGTTTACAGATGATGAAATTGCACTTGATAAACTAGTTTTGTTTATCTCTGCTGCAATCGATAAAGAAATCAGAAACACCACTGAACTAGCAAAGAAGATTACTCAAACCGATTATAAAGTCGGAAATCTTACTTTCAAAGTTCGGTCTTATGATGACATTCCTATTGTTGTTGTTCCGAAAACTCGTTTTAAATCTTCTTATATTTTCGGCGAAAACGGATTTGCTCCGACAACCGACACTTATGCATTGACAGAAGATGAAACTCTCGTTACCGGTAAAACTTATTACACTAAGAGTGATGATAAGTATACCGCAGTTACAGAGCCTAATGTTGCAAACATTGCCACATATTATGAAAAAGTCACATCAGCTGCACAAGATATCAACTTTATGGTTGTACATACTAGCGCAGCTCTTCCTTATAAAAAACATGAAGCTGTCAGAGTATTTGCTCCGGAAGTTAATCAGAAGAAAGATGCTTGGTTATTCCAATATCGTCTCTATCATGACATTTTCACTCCTTCGAAAAAACAGAAGGGAATTTATGTTTCTCAAAAAGCCGCAGGCTAAAATAATCAGACAATACAACTTGAGAGGGTTTTATCAAGCCCTCTCTTTTTTTACTATGTGAGGTGATTTTATGATTACAATTACACAAGAAGAGTTTTTAAAGTTCAGTGGGATAAATCTTGCTAGTGAACTTTTAAGCCTAGACGATGACTCAAACAAAGCGGGTAGAACTATTAAACTATGGACTAATCGTGTCTATGATGCTATGCGAGCTTCAACGAGATCTATTCCAAAAGATGAACAGTTAAGTGACTTTCAGATTGAGTCAATCAAAGATGCTATTTGTGAATATGGGATGTACTATCTCAAAAACGGTGATTTGTATAGACAATCAGGATTTGATGAAGATAAAGGAAAACTCGCAGATGCTACTGATATTGAACGAATTAGATTTCCTGCAATTTGTGTTGATTATCTTAGACGAGCCGGTTTAATTAAGCGTGGAATTGGTAGGTCTGTAGTATTTAGCCAGACTTTAGATAATTATTACAGGTGATGTTATGGGAAGAAATATAGAGTCTAATCGCAGAGGCTATAACATTAGAGCAAAACTTTATCCGTCTAAAATCGATGAAGATAACGAGATGATTATCAAGCGTGAGTTTGCTAATCCTATTGTCTTTTACGCAAAGGATCATATTGATTTTGAAGTAGTCAGAAACGAGTTTGGCGGAGTTATGAAGCGCCAAGTAGTGACCGGTTATATTGAGACAATGGATTTAGTACAAGATCAAGTCCAAAATAACGATACTGTCGAATACAACGGTAAACGATATAATGTCGAGTCAGTTAAGCAATCAGATTTCAACCAACAAAACGAAGTCAGAAGACGGGCGATATTAAAAACCGTTATTAAATTAGGAGCCATTATAAATGGATGATAATATCGTCAATATAGCAGAATTATTTATGACAACTTTAATTGCTATGGCTCCTCGTGATAATCTTAACTTGTTAAGATCTATAGGCTATAAAGTTTTTGATGATAATACTGTTGAGATAATAATTGGCAGCGACAAAGTCCAATATGCGCCTTATACTAATGAGCCATGGATTCCACCTGTAAATTTAGAGTATTTTCCAAGTGGCAGAAAACGAACCGAACTAGAAAAACGGAGTTTAAAATCCTTTAGAACTGGTGGGAAAAATCCGAACGAAGCGTGGGTAGAGCGAGCGATAAATCAAACTGCAAAATTATTAGCAGAAATCAATTTAGGAGTAGTGATGAGTGATGTTTAAAAAAGCATATTTAGAATATCTAAGAGAAACCATTAAAACATTGACTCCAGATGGGTATACCGTTAAAATTGTTGAAGAATTAGGAGTCGCAAGTGGTATAAATCCAAAGTTTAATGTCATTTGCTATGTTAAGTTTGGCGCTGCAACAAAACAAGTTAACGCATCAGACCGTATAAACCAACCTTTAATTTTTTCGATTTTTAGCGAGGCAGAGAACTTCAAAGTTGCTGAGCAAATATTTCGGTTGTTTTTCTTAACAGTTTCTAGGACTCATTCTACTTTGAAAATAGAAGAAGTTAATTATGATCTATGGCACTCTTACAGTTCTCCATCGATGCAAACAGGCTTTATGCAAATTGGCGAATATCAACGAGCAAACATTATCATGACTGGAGTTGTTAGTTATTCAAAAGAAAAAATAATCGGAGTAAAGTATTATCTTGATGATGTTGAAATACAAGCAGTTAATCCACAAAGTCAATACAATACTCAAGCAACCACTCCACAAACAAGCGGAGAAAATACCGGAAAAGTATTACTAGAGGGAGCAAACAATAGTTATACTTTTACATTGCTAATGGACAAAAGTATTGTTGTAAAAAAGTTAAGAGATACATCGGTATTAGGCAATCCTTATTCCGGAGTTTTGAAAATAGTTTATCCGGATAAAACTTATACGATAAATGTCAGAGCGACATCTGTTATAAATGTTGGAGATAATAACACAGGAGATAATATATTAACTGTCGCTTTAATGCCGGATTAGGAGATTGATTATGAATGATAACATATTAAGAGTCAGAATAACTAAAGGAGCAAGCGAAGGCGGCAATCAAGTAAACGCTAATGCAAGCGAAGTTTCCTTTGCTCCATCTGGCGGGGAATTTGCTAAAGCAAATGAAGGAAAAATATCTGACATCAGAACCGGAGCGATCAATGCAGGGTTAATTGGTTTAGGCAAGCAAGCTCTCTCTTACGGCTTATCAAATTATGGAGATTTAACCGGAGACCATATTGGACAAACTCGTCTTAACGAAGGATTAGAAGTTGCCGGATTAGTTGGTATGGCATTATCAAGTCCTGTCGGTGCCATTGCAGCGTTGGGATCTGTTGGAATTAAAGCTGCAAATAGATACATCGATGTCAAGAAAAGTGAAATAGCATCAGAAGCCTTAAGGCAACGAGTCGGCTTATCAAGGAGTGGTAGCAGATGATAATTAAAATAAACGGATATACACTGCCAACGGAAGTAGTTGGTTCAACCTTTAAAGAAAGTTTGGAAGATGTACTTGATACTTTAGCAGTAGTTTATTATGACAATGATAAACCATCTTACCAGGCTCACGATATCGCAGAGGTTGATAACAAAAAATGGCTTGTTGGAACTTTACAATCGGATTTGGTTGCAAGAAATCCGATAAAATACAGAACAACTTTGATGCTGATAGAACTTACCAAACTATTAGAAAGATTTATCATAGGCCCTTGCAGTTTTACATCCAAGAGGTATTATGACGGTGACTCATTACTTCAACAGGTAGACAAAGCATTAGACCAAGCAGAAATATTAAGAAACTTAGAATATAATAAGTTTGTATTCTCAAACGAACTACTTAATATTCTTAATAACACTCCCGGAGAAGAATTCTTTTTCAACAACTCACAAATGACTTTGAGAGAAGTTTTAGATAAGATGCTTGCTGTACTTAACTATCGTGTTGTCTTAGAAGACATTGATAATGACGGATTATATCATCTAGGATTTAGAGATTTAAACAAACAATCTGATGACATCAAAGCAATTAAAGGCGATATTGTTAGCGAAAATGTAAATCAAAATATGGAGTATTTGGCGGGAGAGTATGAGACCCTTATTAGAAATGCTTTATCAAAAGATAGAAGAGTTATGACGGAAGAATGGCAGACATTGAAACCTACAAGTATTGGAGTCGCAGATAGCGAAGGTTTTAGATTGGTGGTGTCTAGCCCGATTGAAGAGATAGACAAGATAATTATTCGGTGGCAAGCTTCGGCTCAAGACACAGAATCAAATGAGCATTTTTTTACTGTTGATTGGAATTTAACCGAATTGGTTGTCGAACAGGAAATATATGATACAATGCCTTTAACAGAACAAGAAAAACACTTGCCCTTCTTAAGAGGCTCTAAAGAAATCGGTGTTCTAGGAACCTATAAAAAACTTTTTATTTCTTTTTCAAAAATACGATCTTATTTAATAGATAAGGCTTATCAATATGTTATTAATTATATTAATTCACTAGGTAGCAACTTTTCAGCAACTGAGCCTATGATGTTTCCGTTTTCAATTGGTGAAACTTCTCTTTATGAGGTTTCGTATGTTCCGTATCTTGACCTGCACTTTTCTCAAACTAAAGAAAATGTTGAACTGTCTACTAAATCGGTAATGATATCTAATCAGCAAGAAGAAACTATCGAAGTAGATAGATACTCAAGCAGTTTAAGAGCTCTCGCTAATAAACTCGGCAATAAAACTACTGGATTATCTGTTATTTTGAAAAATAAGCCAATCGAGGAATTGAAAAATGATATGTTGGAACTCGGCGATAGGATAGATGAAGATAATACTCTTATTTCTCGAGAATATAGTATATTTGATGTTCCTTTTCAACCACATATTAAAGTTCATTATGTCTTTATAGAGCATTATTCAAATGTTTTGGCGACTAAACTTTCCAGAGAACGCAGACTATACGGAATACCTATAGAAAACATCGTTGAAAGAGATGTGCTTGTAAAAGAATATTTAATTTTAAGCACAGCAAAGGATTTAAAGCCCGACAGTCTTTTAAGCAATGAAATTACACTGCCATATTTCCTAAAGACTTTTAATAATGCAAATGATGATAATACACCTGTTGACCGTCTGTTTTTTGCAACTGATGACGGTAATAATACTTACGGTTATTTTAGTTTACCTTTGCTAGGCTCTGCAGTTGGTAAGTCGATGCATTGGCAAACTAAATGTTTTGATAATTACTCGGTAGGGTTGTCAACAGGAACACAAACAATAGGCGGCCGTGAAGTTCATCAAAATCCTTATGTCGATGCAAACGGAGAGTTTAAAGAACTGATTTTTCATTTAATAAAATCTCGGATTACAGGACTAAACTTTAACGATCAGTTAGTAGTTGGCAAAGCACTTCCTTTTATCCCGGTCCAGTTGTATGTCGCTTACCGAAAGGTTGATTTTACAAACGGATCTAAACGGATAAAAATCAATAAAGATCGCTTTGAAAGATTTGGGTTAAGTTATCAACTTGAACCACTTGCTAAAAGGATTGACAGAGATAAGATTATTATAGGTGACTCTTTCGCCAAATACTCTAATCTGCTTTTTGGCAAAAACGAAACTCCACTTTATATTTGGACTAGCCAGACCGAAACGCACCGAGCAAACGAAACCAAAAGGTGTAAAGGCAATAATTCAACTTATAAACCATCGATTGATGCAGTCAATTACAAAGTATCTCCAAATGTTATACCTCAAACAGCAATTAAATCATGGGCAATAGGAGATGCATCTGGCAATCTAATATTAGCGGTTAATAATAACTTTGTTTATGCAGAGGTGTATTTCACATTATCCCGAAATATGATATAATATTTCAGGAGGTAAGTATGAAGAAGGTATTTAGAATACTATTAAATGTTTTGGTTTTTGTAGTAGCCAGCTATTTTTTTACAGCTTTGTTTTTGTCTTTCTATGAATGGATTAAATACGATAAAGCTTTTGGTTTGTTTACTTATTTAAGGTCATATCTTACAAATCTGTGTAAATATTTTCTTGACTTTAGCGGGTGGTATGAATATTATGGCTGGTCGTTCAGAATTGCGGTAACTGTAACATTGGCATTATTACTTGTAGTTAATCATAAGCGAATTATAATTTGGATCAAGAACAAAAAACAAAATTCTAAATCTAATCGCATAGAAAGATTAGAAGATGAATTACAAAACCTAAAAAAGGGCGAATAGCCCTTTTGGTCTACCTCCTGTCCCACAAAACATTTCTATTGACATGTATTAAATTAAGGGTTATAATATTTGTATCTTTTGAGTGAATTAAAAAGCTTAAATAACATAAGATAGTAAGGGGGTTATTGGTAATGAATGATAAATATTTATTTGATCAATATAAATTCTATTCAAATAATATTGAATCACTCTCTAAAAAGTATTATAACAAATATGTGGTCATTAAAGATCTTACGGTTATAGGATCATATGATGATTTTGATAATGCTTTACAAGAGACAGTGAAGAAGCATAAACCAGGGACATTTATTATTCAACTATGCACAGGAAAGATTGAAACTCAAACTTTTCACTCAAGAGTTGGATTTTCAAAAGATGAGCACAGAAGTTAGAGCTTTTACTGCCGAATATGATTCGCTAGCAAATGTTTTATTAACCCAAGTAACTATCTATAATTCGCTTAAACCAAACAAACTTACTACCGTAGATGCCATATGGGATACGGGGGCGACAAGCTCTTGTATATCAGAAAAGGTAGCGAATGATTTAGCCTTAAATACTATAGGTTACGTTCAGATGAGCACTGCAGGAGGAATAGTAAGAAAAAAAAGGTATGTTGTTGATGTTGCCCTTCCTAACAAGGTGGGGGTGAGAAAAGTGCTAGTAACAGAGGCAGTCCTAAATGGTTGTGATGTCCTTATTGGAATGGATATTATAAGTTTAGGAGATTTTTCGATAAGTAATTACAAGGGAAAAACTAAGTTCACCTTTAGAATCCCGTCGATTAGGGAGACAGATTATTGTAAACCAGATCAAAAAGTACCGGCAGTATCAAATAAAATCGGACGGAACACTCCTTGCCCTTGCGGTTCAGGAAAGAAATATAAAAATTGTTGTGAAAAATAGACTAACCTAAACGGTTGGTCTTTTATTATGCCTAAAGAAAGGAGTAATTATGAATTATATATATTTTAACGAGAAAGGTCGATTGAAAGATAAACATCTGGACGATATGGTCGCAACAAGTCATTTAGCAGATAAGATATATCTCTTTTATGATTTGGATCTAGAACTAGAAACAGAGTATAGCACATCCCTTACGTTTAAGCGCTCAGACGGTTTCGAAATCGGCGAGATTGAATGTTTACGAGAAGCATCTCTTGTCTTTAATCCTTCTGCAGATAAGGAAATGCCGGCGTTTAGCCTTGAACTTGGTAGTGATGTTTTAGCCGTTTGTGGTCCTCTTAAAATAACTGTTAGATATTATCAAACGGTAGTTGTAGGCGAAATGTCACGAGAGGCATGTAAGGCTATGGGAATGGTAGTTGCCAATGTTTTAGAAGCAGTTAAAGGCGAACCAAAGTCAACTGTTATCTCAAATATAAATCGAAGAATCGATGCTTTAGAAGATAGGATGGAAGCTTTAGAAGGTGGCACAGTATGAAAGTTTACTTTAATGAAAAAGGACATATCAAAAATGTTGTCTATGATAATATTACCGCTACAAGTCATATCAGCGAAAAAATAGAAGTTTATGCGGATTTTGATACATCAGCGTATACAGTCACTATTGACATCTTAAGAGCTGATGGAATGAGGCTTGGTCGCTATCCAATGCTCCCGGTTGTGGAAAATGACGAAGTACATCACGAGTATGTTTTTACAAAGGATGATGTAGCAATGCCCGGACCGGTGCAAATGACAACCCGCTACGAGATTTAACAAGAAAATGACGAAGGCGAATTAGAAGTCGTTTACTCTAAGCCGATGGGTTTAGTCATTATGCAAGTCTATGAAGCTATTGATATATCTAGCGATAAGTATCAGACTATAGACCGAAGATTTTTTGAGAATGAACTTAAGATCCAAACCAACAAAATCGATATTGAAAATCTGGAATTAAAGAAAGTAGAAAAAGAGGAAGGCAAAACTTTATCTACAGAAGATTATACTACAGAAGAAAAGAATAAATTATCTGGTATAGCAATAGGTGCTCAAGTTAACAAGATAGAAAAGATATTAGTTAACAACGTTGAACAAGAGCCGAATGAAGATAAGGAAGTTAACATATCCGTTGAATCTGGAGGCAATGATAATGTTATCGAAAAAATCCTTGTTAATAACATAGAACAGACACCCGTTGATAAAACGGTCAATATTCCGGTGCCTACAAAAATATCTGTTTTGACGAATGACGCCGGATTTATTACTCAAGATGATATCCCAACTAAAGCAAGTGATGTGGGTGCTTTACCAGACACTACAAAATATGGTTTTACATTAAGCGGATCTTATGATGGATTAACAGGCGAAATAACAATATTGCTTAAAGGCCAAGATGGAACCACTTTATCAACTCAAATAGTAGATTTGCCGTTAGAGTTACTTATATCTACTGAGGGTAGTTATTATGATAATGGTATTATTTATTTGAAATTGGCTAATGGCGAATATATCCAAGTTGATGTAGCGGAGTTGATAGATAGTTATACTTCTGATGGAACAACTATTGTAATGTCAAATAGGCAGTTTGCTTTATCTACAACTTATAAAGCCAAGATTGATAATGCAGTTCAAAAAGAAGAAGGTAAGGATTTGTTTAGCGGTAGTTATAATGATTTAACTAATAAGCCTAACATTCCTAGTGTTGAAGGACTAGCAACAGAGGTTTACGTAAATAATGCTGTGGATAATAAAGTTGATAAAATTGCCGGTAAAGGCTTATCTTCAAATGATTATACAAATGAAGACAAGAATAAATTAACCACTGTCGAAGAAAATGCCCAGGTCAATGTTGTTGAAGTTGTAAAAATTGGGGATTTAAGTTTACCAGTAGTTAATAAGCAGTTAGAAATACCATTTTCTGCTACTGATAAAGCAGGGATAATAACTTCGGAACAATTTAATTTGCTGGCTGATGTAAAATCTAAAATTGGAGTGTTATTCGCAGAAACAAGATATTTAGTATATTTAGACTATAATTACTCCCCAGGTCCTTACAGTTTAAAAAAGATTGATATTGAAGGAAATCTCGTTTGGGAACATCAATTATCAAAAGCATCGTATGCCCTGGCTGTAGATGATATGGGAAATATCTATTGTGGGAGTGATGACTTTTATTTAAGAAAGTTCAATTCCGACGGCGAACTTCTATGGGAACGTAATACCTATGGATATGTTAAGAAAGTGACACTGGATGGGAAAGGTTTTGTTTATTATATAAGTGGTATAAGTGGTCCTTTTGTAATTAGTAGAGTTTCTACAAGTAACACATTGCCTAAAAACTTATACAGCTCAACGTCGTTTGGAGGGGCTAGTTTTGCCGTTTTATTAGAATTAGCAGTAGATGGAAATGGCAATGTATATTTTACTCAAAATGGGTATAGTACCATTAAATCTAAAATATTAAAGTTTAATTTTAACGCAGAAAAGGTTTGGGAATATACGGTTGCAAATTATATAGGTTATTTGTATGGTATTGCGGTTGATAGTTTAGGTAACGTTTATTTTGGCGGGGACAATAAAAAATTAATTAAGTTGAATAGATCTGGAACTTTAATTTGGGAATATCCTGTAGATGACGCTATCCGTGATATCGCCATTGATAATAATGATGATGTAATTATAGCCACAGGTACTGTTAGTAAGATATTATGCTCCACTCAAAAAATATCTAAAGAAGGCGAACATATATGGACTTATACTGATTTTACTGATGCTGTTATAGCACTTGACATTGATGGAAACGACGTTATTTATTGTTCTTCTTATGATAAAAAAATAACGATATTAAACAGTGACGGAACACTTATTAAATATATTGTAATACCTTATAGGGCTGAGGCAGTTGCTGCAAATATTTATGATGAGGCATTATCACAAGTTCATTCTAAGTCCTTAGACAATCCTCACGGAGTTACTAAAGAACAATTGGGAATAACTGGAGAGGTAGCATATCAAGAGAAAACTATAACACCTATCCCGATAGATTTAATGAGCGGAGTTGTTTATTATGGGACATTATCAACTGATTTAACGTTTACGGGTAGTAATTTTAAATTGGCTAATTCTGGTTATTTATCTCAATGGCATATAGTTGCAACCATGGGTATCACTGCTTATAACATTACTTTTCCGTCTATTATAAAATGGTCTACAGCTCTGCCTACATTTGAAGCCAACAAAATATATGAGTTTTCCATTGTAAAAATAGGGGATTATTATTTAGGTACGTACATAGTTTATGAGTAATTTACTATTGCGTAGGCATAATGTATTAATAGTTGGAGAAGTAGAACAACCTGTAGAAACTTACAATATAAACTTATTTGGTGACCCACGTGACCCGGGGATGATTATAGATACCATTTACGATGTTTCAAAAATACCATATGATTTACCTATTTTATCTAATGTATTTGATGAGATTGAAAAACAATTATACACATTCCAATATTGGGCCTTAAATGGTACGGAGGTAGTTCCTGGAATGTCATTAACTGAAGATATACAATTAGATGCTGTATGGAATGTAGAAATTATTCTTGGTTACATTAACGTCGGTGATAAAGTAGGTGACATATATTTTAATGAGAATGCTGATTGGGATACGTTTTTAGCTAATTTAGATTATGACGTAGATGGTTTTTGTACTTTACTTTATTGGTATGGCAGCTTCACAGCTGTTAATTTAGATACATATACTGGAGGTATGTTATCAGGTTATTGTATAGCAGCGACTACTTCCGGGTCTGATGAACTAAATTTTATAGTATATTCTACTGTAACATTTGATTTTAGTGCGTATTACTTTTGGGCAGTTGCTGAAAAGAAAGGTTTCCAAAAGGATACATATTTTGATTATAGTGATGTTGGCTATGAGTATCGTTTTGTTTATAATACTATTCTCGGATACATTTCAAATGAGCCTTTTTAACTATAGGAGGTATAAATGTGGTTTATATTTGAGTGGTTTTGGATATTATTCCCATGTGCGTTAACTTTATGTTGGTTGATAAGTGTTATACTAAACACTTATTATGAGAAAAAGGAAAATAAGAATAGGAGAATGAGAGAATGAAAAAGTTTGTATTATTTGTCACATTATTATTGAGTGTATTTATGTTTTCTGGATGTAAGTTTGGAGGAGACGAGTATATGTACAAACGACCTGTAGCGTATTATCAAAGAGAATTATACTCAAATCCTGTTGAACAAAAGTACGAATATTATTTAATGTTTGATAATGACGAAGACAAAGATCGTGGTGAATATTTCTTTGTTCAAGTTTATCCGGAAAGAGATATATTAGGGCGAGATATTGAACAAATTTATAGTCCTTTGATACCTTATCCGGTATGTAAAAAAGATATTTTATATTTAGATGACATAAAGGAGAAGTGATACCTATTGAAAATAAGAAAAGGATATGTTTATGCTGTTACAGACATTGACATCAGCGGCAAATGTAAGCACGGATTTATGCCGCTTAAAGATGTACCAGTGGATGAAAATACCACCGTAGGGGATTTGATTAAAAAACGAGATGATGAGATTAAGACGTTGAATAAAGAAATCAGTATTCTAAAAAATGCTCTTAAAAACTTTATTGCTCAGGTTGGAGGAGTGGATCAAAATGAAAACACGAAATAAGATATTAGTCTTTGTAATGATATTTGTCATTACTTTTTTAATTGTTATTATACCTGTAGGCGCTTCAACTGCTGATATTGTGGATGAGAGTCAGTCATGGCTTGCAAGGCAGCTCGAAACTTATGGAGTGCCATCTGCGATTGCTGCTGTAATTGCTGCTGTCGGAACTTATCTTGCTATCTTTTTAGGCACTCGTGGTTTTAAGAAATCAAAAGGCAGTATGATTGCAGCATTAGAAAGAATTGGTTTATCTGCAGATACACTTAATAATGTTTTAGAAAAAATAAATTTAGTAGAGAAGAGATTAGAAGAAGTTGAATTGAAATCGCAAAAGAACATGGAAATCACTTATCAAGAAAGAGTGCTGCCTTTGCTAGATATGACCAAAAAAACGCTTGATGAGATCTACATCATTAAAGACGAGTTAAAAAATGGCGCTCTCAAAACAATCCAACTTCTTACAGATCCGATTAACGACGATGAAGCGGGGGTGTGAACCTTGTGAAGAAAACTAGAAAGAAGCTGAGATGGTTGCAAGCAGGGAGTATTTTCTTCTTGTTTGCTCCTATTTTAGGTGTTATGGCTTTTAATTTTAAGGATTATTTTTCAC
>CALEGD010000003.1 GCA_937877075.1 uncultured Acholeplasmatales bacterium | reverse complement strand
TAATAAAATTTATTTTGAGTAAAGAAAAAGGCTGCTGACTTTGTCAACAACCTGAGAGATTCCAATTGGAATTTCTTTATTGTTTCATATTATTAGCGATGGTCATTGCGATTCGGTTTCGTTCTTCATCATTTGCTGCTCGCCAGTAAAGTTCAAACATCACACCAAGTCCCGGGAGGACTTTCTCCTCGGTAATATTCATTGCATCATTGATAGTATTCAAAATATCAATGTTGCTAGCGTTAACTAAATTGGTTTTTACCGCTTGTCTGATATCCAGATTCATTTAAACACTCCTTTTTCTAATATCTGTTTTAATTTTACCCAAATAATGGTATAATATACATTAAGAATATGGCATAATAATGTAAAGGTGATTTAATGAAAATTTTAGAAACTGTAAATAAAAATAAAGAACAAATTATTGAAGACCTGCGAGGTCTGCTTAAAATTGATAGTACTCTTGTGGAAAACCCAGAGTCAACTACTTCTCCTTTTGGTGAGGGAATCCGAGAAAGCCTTGACTATGTGCTAAGTCTTGGCGAAAAAATGGGTTTCAAAGTCCGCAATATTAAAAATGTTGCCGGACATATTGAATTCGGAGAAGGTGAGGAAATTGTCGGAATCCTTTGCCATGTTGATGTAGTTCCTGCAGTGGGAAATTGGAAATATCCTCCGTTTTCAGGAACGGTTGAAGACAATAGAATTTATGCTCGAGGAGCTATTGATGATAAAGGTCCGACTATTGCTGCTTTATATGCTTTAAAGGTGTTAAAGGATTTAGGATTCAAACCAAATAAAAGAATTAGACTTATTATCGGTACCGACGAAGAAA
Source organism: uncultured Acholeplasmatales bacterium (assembly GCA_937877075.1). Lineage (GTDB taxonomy): Bacteria > Bacillota_I > Bacilli_A > ML615J-28 > CAG-698 > DTU067. The sequence continues at coordinate 15,347 of CALEGD010000003.1, read as the reverse complement.
CAAATTGGCGAGGAATCAAAGAGTATTTTAAAAATTGTGAGATGCCGGAAGTCGGCTTTTCACCCGATGCGGATTATCCGGTAATTTATGGAGAGAAAGGGATTATGTCGATTGATATAATCGGTAAATCTACTTCCGGTATTAAATTTCAAGCGGGTGACCGTTATAATGTCGTCCCCGATGAAGCAAGAGCTTTGATATCAAAGGATTTAGAAAAAGATTTTTCAGAATATCTAGAAGCTACTGGTTTAAAAGGAAAGTATGGTGATGAACTTGTAGTTTATGGAAAAGCCGCCCATGCCATGGAACCAAATTTAGGCCTTAATGCTTTGGTTAAACTTTGCCAGTTTTTATACCGTTTTATTGATGACCCCTTTATTCGATTTGTAAATGACAATCTTTCTGATTCTCGTTTTAAATGTATCAACTTAGATTTTTCTGATCCTGAAATGAAAGATTTAACCGTTAATGTTGCATTTTTGAAAATTGGTACAGGAGAAGATCGTCTAGGAATTAATCTTCGTTATCCGATAAATTGGGATAAAGAGATATTTTTGAAGGAATTTGGAAAGATTGCTGATTCTTATGGTTTAGAGGCAAAAGTAAGATCTGATCAAACACCTCATTATATCGATAAAAATGACCCTTTAGTTAAAACTCTGCATCAGGCATATATAGAATTTACTGGGGATGACAAAACTCCTCTTTTGACCATCGGCGGTGGAACCTATGCAAGAGCTTTAAAAAAGGGAGTTGCCTTTGGAATTCTTTTCCCTGGTCGTGAGGAACTTGCTCATCAAGTTGATGAGTATCTTGAAATAGATGATCTAATACTCTCAACTGCTATTATAGCAAAAGCTGTTTATGAGTTAGGAAAATGAGACTCAGGAAAATTAAGAATGCTAGAGAAAAACTTGAAACATTCAAAAATATAGTTTTGTTCAACCCTGAGGAATTAAAAGGGAACTGGAAAACTTTCTTCGGAAAGGATAATCCGATTCATTTAGAAATCGGAATGGGAAAAGGGAAGTTCATTTTAGAACATGCTAGAAAGTATCCTGATATTAATTTTCTCGGATTAGAAATTTCCGAAAGCGTAGTCTTACAAGCTGCAAGAAAGATCGCTGCTAATCGTCCAAAAAATTTGTTTTTACTTCAAACCGATGCAAACAATCTTACTGAGATCTTTGGTTTTGGCGAGGTGGATAAGATCTATCTAAATTTCAGCGATCCTTGGCCTAAAAGTCGTCACGAAAAAAGAAGGCTTACATCCGAAGGTTTTCTTGATGTCTATCGTGAAATTCTGACTAAGACCGGTGAAATAGAATTTAAAACTGATAATCGACAACTCTTTGAATATAGTCTCATTAGTTTTAATAATCATCAACTTAAGTTTTTAAAAGTTAATTTGAATCTTCACGAAAATAAAGATGAAGATATTATTACAACAGAATATGAAGATAAATTCAAAGAAAAAGGAAATCTTATTTATTATATAAAGGTGGTAAAATGAAAGTTAGAGAAAGAATGAAAATTTATGAGGATTTAGTTAATCTAAATGCTGTTGCCGGATTTGAAAAGCCGGTTAGGAAGTATATGAAGGCTGAGCTTTCAAAATATGCTGATGAAATTGTTCAGGACAAACTCGGAAGCATTTTCGGCATAAAGAAAGGCGAAGGACCGACAATTATGATTGCCGGACATATGGATGAAGTCGGAGCTATGGTAATTGGGGTAACTGAAAATGGAATGATCAAAATGATTCCAATCGGTTCAATTATTCCAAATGTGATGATTTCTCAGAATCTTCAAGTTATTATTTCTGATGATAAGGCAATTCAAGGTGTTGTTGGAGCTATTCCTCCCCATATGAGTCGGGGTGGTAAAGAACCAAAGGAGCCTGATTTTGATGATCTCCTTTTGGATATCGGTGCTGACAGTCGTGAACACGCAAAAGAAATGGGGATTAAAATAGGGCAACAAATTACCTTTGTAAATCAATATTACCTGACTGAAGATGGAAAAAAGATTGTCTCTAAGGCTTGGGATGACCGTTTTGGTTGCGGAATGGCTTTAGAGGTGATGAAAGAATTGAGTGAAAAAGGAATTCATCATCCGAATACGGTTGTTTGTGGAGCAACAGTTCAAGAGGAAGTAGGGCTCCGAGGAGCCACTACCGCTTCCCAAATGATACAACCGGATTTATTTATCGCAATTGATGTTTCTCCGGTTGGTGATATTCTTAACAAAGATCATCCGCGTAATTTTGGGAAACTCGGTGAAGGATTTTTAATTCGTTTTTATGATCCCCGAAATATCATGAATCCAAAACTAAAAGCTTATTTTGAAAATTTGGCTAAAGCCAAAGATATTAAATATCAGGAATTTCTATCAATGGGTGGTACCGATGCAGCTGCGGCTCAATATGCCGGTTCCGGAACCCTTTCAACAACCATTGGCCTACCCGGACGTTATATCCATTCCACAGCTGGAATGATTCATATTGATGATGTGGAAGCGGTAAAAGATATGGTTCTGACTATTATCAAAGACTTTTCAAAAGAACGTCTTGAAGAATTTAGAAATGATTAAATGTTATCTAGGATCCTTGAATAAAGTGAAGTTGGATGCGGTAAAAAAGGTCTTGCTAGATTATGAAGTAATCTGCCTTGCTGTTAACAGTGGGGTGGGGGACCAACCGCTATCTGATTCTGAAACAATGCAAGGCGCAAGAAATCGTGCTCTAGCCCTTCCTAATGATGGGCTTAGGATAGGTTTAGAAGCTGGTGTTCAACTACAAGATGGAATACTGTTTCTTGTAAACTGGGGAGTACTACTTGATCAAAAAGGAAATTTCTATTATGCTGGAGGAACCAGAATCCCTTTGCCAGATTTTATCAAGGAAGAACTTTTTAATCAAGGAAAGGAACTAGCCACTGTAATGGATGAATATCTAAATCAAAAAGATATTCGCTCCAAGGAAGGTGCCATCGGTTACTTTACCTGTTCTGTAGTTAGGAGAATAGACATTTTTGTACATATTGTAAAACTACTTTACGGACAATATATAAGAAAAAACCAAAGTGAAATTTAGTAGTGAAAATCTTATTATCTCAGGGCTGAAAATAAATAAATTTAAATATGGCCCCAAGTAAAGAAAAAGCCAAGATATAGTCAAATATAATCTGACAATCTTGGCTTTTATTTTTGCATTTATTGATCCTCTTAGGAAGTTAAGAAGGATATTTGCTTGGTTATCTAAAACAGGGAAAATTACCGTGCATATTGACAATGTGCAACAACTAATATACAATTAAAACATCAGAAATTTAAAGAATATCAATAAAGAGGGCGGGTGATATTATGAGGGGTCACCTATAAGCAAAACCTTTATTAGGATCGGATCTATACTTCCTATAGCTGGTTTTATTATTATGCTTCTTTTATCAAAACCATTTACCCCACAGGTTATAACCTATGGTGTAGTTATAGGAAATGGATCTTATGGATCCGGCGATAATTATACTAATTCCTTACATGTTGAATATTATGTGGATGGAGTTAAATATAGTCGTGAAATTGACGATGTATTAGGTAAATCAATGGGTGATAGAGTTAAGATAAGATATGAAATTAATAACCCTGACAGAATTATTAGTCAAGAAAAATACATTATCGGTTGGGTAGCACTTGCAGGGTGCATAGTTTTAAGTATTATTATGATAAGAATGGCTCTTAATGGGAAAGCGGATTACTATAATCCTAGATAATTGTATAAAAAAATTAATTGCTCTTTAATGAGATTAGTCGTATGAAAAAACACAAATATAATTATTGTTACTTTTCCGGTTTTTGGTGTTAGGTCTAACGATATATTTAGATAATTTTCTTAAGAGAGTTTGTTGATGCGAAATGTTTAATATTAATTACAGTTTTGGTTGCCTTGTCTGTGACTATTTCAACAGCATCCCCGATTATTAAGGCATCCAATTCTACGCCAATGGATTTAATTAAAAGTCTCTAATCTTATTATAAGTTAATAATATAAATTGAGAAGGTATATATTGTCTAGATTTATATTTTAAGAAGAAAGGAATATATAATGAAAAAAATTAAGATTGCTTTAATTGGCTATGGTATGTCTGGACGTCAATTTCATTTACCGGCATTTGTTAATCATCCGAATTACGAGTTAAAATCAGTTATGACAAGAAATCCTGTTAATCAAAGAGATGTAAAAGCAGCATGCCCAAATGTACAGATTGTGGAAGATTATAACAAAATCTTGAATGATGATGAAATTGATTTAATTGTGATTACTACCTCTAATGATGTTCATTATAGTTATACTAAAAAAGCATTATTGAAAGGTAAACATGTTGTTTGTGAAAAACCATTTGTTGAAACATATGCGGAGGCTTTAGAACTATTTCAGTTTGCAGAAGAAAAACATCTTATTTTAAGAGTTTTTCATAACCGTAAATACGACGGTGATATTCTTACATTACAAGAATTAATGAAAACCCGTGACTTTGGGAAGATTCAAACCTTTTCAACAAGGTTTGATCGCTATATTCCCAATATTCGTGATAATTGGAGATTTAAAGATACAGTGATGTCTGGTTTGTTTTATGATTTAGCACCACATTTAACTCATCATGCAATATCTTTATTTGGACTTCCTAAAAGTGTATTCTTAAATTTATTTTATGAACGAGAAGGATCAGTTGCAAATGATCATTTTGAACTTACATTATATTATGAAAGCATGGTTTGTTTTATCGGAGCTGAGGTATTTGAACGGGAATTAAAGCCTAGGTTTGCTCTCGTAGGTACTAATGCTAGTTATTTTAAATATGATTTTGATTCCCCTGACTCAGTTAATGTAAAAACTGATGAATTATATCAAAATAATGATTTAAGAAGTGTTTTTAAAACTGACCCTGACACAGAAGAAAATATACCTTTACTAAAAGGACAACATTATCGTTTCTATGATTTGCTTGCAGAACATATTAATAATTGGCCAAAAGAAGATATAGACAAAGAAAATGCATTAGGTGTTGTTCAGGTAATGGAAAAGGCTATGAAGTCCTATCAAACTAAACAAATCATAAATATATAATACGAACTGCTTTTAAAGTAAAAGGTTCTGTATTTCTATTGTTTAAACTTATAGAAAGTGAAGGGAAATATGATAAACAAAAATTACTATTCAGAAGCGATCAAATTGATGGAAGATCTATATGGAAAAAACGTGCAAATGTCTTTCGCAACCTCACTTTATGATCAACCAAGTGTGAGAGTTATTGACTTGGTTTATCGAGATGAATATTTTTATGCTACTGTTCATTATGCTTCTAATAAAATGAAGGAAATTGCCGTTAACCCAAAAGTTTCATTATGTCAAGGAATGTTTCGTTGTTGGGGAATTGCCATAGATGAAGGTAGGCTTTACGATGAAAAGAATAAGGAATATATTGATTATTTTAAAAGAGTATTTTATTTGTTTTATGATAAACATGTTGATGATGAAACCACTTCAATTCTGAAAATTAAATTAGAAATAGCTTATGTCTATGCCAATAATTATAAGTATATTATTAATTTTGCAGATAAAACTGCAACAAGATCTGAGTTCGTTCTTGAAGCAGACTAAAACCAAAACTTTCATACAGTATGACTTTTAAAGTCATACTTTTATTTATTTTAGTAAAGTTAAATATTAAAACTGCAATTGAATTGAAAATAAATTAAATTAATGCTATTATAATGAAGGATAAAAATTCCTTCTTTAAATATTATCTAAGATCTCAAATCAAAAAGAAAGGTTATTTTTGTGCATATTGTAAAAATGTTTTACGTAGACTACATAATAAGGGGGTTAAATTAATGAAAGGTATTATTATTCTTGCTGATGGCTTCGAAGATACCGAAGCTCTTGCAACTATTGATGTTCTAAAAAGAAGCAAACTCCAGGTTAATACTGTTAGTTTTGATTCTTTGACTGTTACTTCGCAGTATAATCTTGAGGTAAAGGCTAATATGCTTTTTAAGGATTTGAAAGTAGAAGATTATGATTTTCTTGTTATTCCCGGTGGCAGAGCAGTGTTTAATGTCTTAGACAAGAAAGAGGAATTATCAGACTTAATCAAAAGTTTCCTTGACGATAAAAAACTTGTAGCGGCAATCTGTGCCGGGCCTTCCCAGATTGGGAAACTCGGGTACTTTAAAAAACGCTCATTTACTTGTTTTCCGGGTGTGGAAGAAAACATCGAGGGAAAGTTTCAAACTAAGAAAGGTGTAGTTAGGGACGGAAATCTTATAACTGCGAAAGCGATGGCTTATACGTTTGATTTTGCTTTAGAAATTATTGAATATTTGCAAGGCAAGCGTCAAAGAGAAGCAATTTATAAAAATATACGCGGTGAAAGTTAAGGGACATTGTCCCTTTTTTAGATTCTCTTTGCGATTTTTACTTTTCATCATATATTAATATGGGTGATGTAATGAAAATCAATGCCGTTTTTGAAGGCGGCGGAATCAAAGGTTTGGCTTATGTCGGGGTGATGCGATTTTTAGAAAAAAGGGGTTTTCAAATCCACAAGGTTGGTGGAACCTCAGTGGGGTCGATTTTTGCGGCATTGATAGCAGCTGGTTATACTTCTTATGAAATTGAACAATTAATTAATGACTTTAATCCGAATATTATTACTTCCATGCGAGGTGGTCGGGCCTCTAGAATTGTCAGTGGAATAAAACAAAAAGGTTATTATTCTATTGCAAATTTTGAAAAATATCTTTTTTCAGTTTTAAAGGATAAAAAAAAGATTTATTTTAGTGATCTTAAATTTGGAGATCAGTATCTATTAAAGATGATTGTAACAGATTGGAAAAAAAGAAAACAAGTAATTCTGCCTGATGGATTAAAAGCATATGGTTTTGATCCCGATAGTTTTCCAATTTCTAAGGCAATTGCAATGTCTTGTTCTATCCCACTCTTCTTTCGACCATATAAAATAGAGGATCATGTTTTTTTTGACGGAGGCGTGGTTAATAATTTTCCAATTACTTTGTTTCAAGATGATGAGGTTCCAACCTTAGGTTTTCGCTTAAGCGATAGTCCATTACTTAAAACAAAAGGTCTATTTCAAAAGTATAAGAAAAAAGTTTTCAAAGAAGAATGCGATTATGATTTAGAAAAGTTTAATATTATCCATATAGACACTTTTGGAATTAAAGCAACTGATTTTTCCAAGGGTTTAGAAAAAAGACTTGATCTTTATATCTCGGGATATAATAGCATCAGGAAATATTTCTACACTCATTTTAATTGTTGAAAATAAATAACTTGAAGAAAATGCTATAGTATGGTAGAATAATCATATAAAAATCACAGGAAATGTGGTGACACTAGTGGCAAACAAGGATGAAAAAATAAAAGTTTCTGAAGTTAAGAATGAAACACACAAACTTCCTAAATCTGAATTAAAGCTAAAGAAAAGTAAAAAACAGCATCGGATAGAATCTGATGCAAATGATATTTTAGAAGCTTTAAAACAGAAGAAGACAGTTAATTTAGAGGGAGAAATCCTCGAGGTTGAATCTCAAGAAATAGTTGAGGAAGAAACCGAGAAAAAGGATAAAGTCGAAGAAGAAAAAAAATACCCAAGATATTATGACACCGACGTATTGGTCGGTCTTTCCTCTGAAATAGTTGAACAAAGAAGAACTGATAATTTAGTCAATATCGTAAATGATGGTAAAGGAAAAACAATCACAGGGATTATTCTTTCTAACTTTTTTACATTTTTTAATTTGCTTTATTTCATCATTACTATCATCTTCATTGTTTTAAATAGCTTTGAAAATTTAATGTTCTTAATAACTATCATCCCTAACCTGGTCATCGGTATCATCCAAGAGATTATTGCAAAGAAGAAAATGGAGAAACTTTCTTTAATGTCTGCTCCTACAACCACTGTAATTCGAGATGGAGAAAAGATCGAAATTCCGATTACGGAAGTTGTTCTTGATGATATCATTTTCTTTACATCTGGAAAACAAATCTGTGCTGATAGTATAGTTATAGAAGGTTTTATAGAGGTTAATGAATCACTTTTAACTGGAGAAGCCGATGCGATCTTAAAGAATCCCGGGGATAAACTACTATCCGGAAGTTTTGTAGTAAGTGGTATGGCTGTTGCTCGGGTTGATAAGGTTGGAAAAGATAATTATATCGAGAAACTTTCTAAGGATGCTAAGATGTACCTGAAGCCAAAGTCAGAACTATTACGCTCCTTGAATGCTATTATAAAATTCATTTCACTTATCATTATCCCTCTGGCTATTATGACTTATATTACCTCTTCGAAGTTTGCGGTAAAAGATTACCTTGGGGTAATGAACAAACAGGGAATTATTAAAGCAGCAAGTACGATGTTAGCGATGATTCCAGCGGGGCTCTTTCTTTTAACAACCATGGCCTTGTCTGTCAGTGTCGTCCGTCTTTTCCGTAGTAAGACCCTTGTCCAAGAATTATATTGTATTGAAATGTTGGCTCGGGTTAATGTTCTTTGTCTTGATAAGACAGGAACTATAACTGATGGTACGATGAGGGTTACTGATTGTATTGAAATCAAAAATCCGACTGATTATACAATTCGCGAGATTGTCGGTTCGATAATGCAGTCTTTCGATGATACCAATCCTACTTCAGAAGCTTTAATTAATTACTTTGATAAAAATAGTGTTTTAACGCCTACCGATAAAATACCTTTTTCTTCAAAAAGAAAATTCAGTGCCGTAACATTTGGAGAACTTGGAACCTTTATCTTAGGAGCTCCGGAATTTGTCCTTACTTCCGGTTTTGATCGAGTTGCTTCTAAGGTTGAACGTTATGCGTCTCAAGGAAGTCGTGTTTTGGTGCTTGCCCAAACAAAAAATAAATTTAAAATTGATGATACCCCGAAAGGTGTAAACCCAATTTGTCTGATCATACTTCAAGATCATATTCGTGAAGACGCTACTGAAACTATTGATTATTTCAAACAAAATGGTGTAGATATAAAAGTCATCTCTGGTGATAATGCGGTTACGGTTTCAGAAATTGCTCAAAGGGCCGGAATTGAAGGTGCTGAACGGTATATTAGCCTTGCTGGACTGACTGATGATGAGGTTCGTGATTCAGTTTTTGAATATACGGTATTTGGCCGGGTATCTCCCGAACAAAAACGAATACTCGTAAAAACTTTAAAGGAACATAAGAAGACGGTTGCCATGACCGGAGACGGTGTCAATGATATTCTGGCGTTGAAAGAGGCGGACTGTAGTATTGCCATGGCTTCTGGAAGTGAGGCAACTCGTTATGTTTCACATCTTGTTTTGATGGATTCGAATTTTTCCTCAATGCCTAAAGTAGTTCAGGAAGGTCGACGAGTTATAAATAATATCCAAAGGACATCGACCTTATACCTAGTAAAAACAGTTTTTTCAATATTGCTTACAATTATGTATATCATTTTAGGAACTCAAAATGGACCAATTAGAATGTCCTATCCTTTCAGTGCAAAGAATCTATATCTGATTGAATGGTTTGCAATTGGAATTCCTTCAATATTCTTGGCGGTTCAACCCAACCGGGAAATTGTAAAAGGAAGATTTTTATCTAATGTTATAAAATCAATTGTTCCCGGAGCAATGACAGTTGTAATTTTACACTTTATTTTAAACATCATCAGAACCTTACCCGGCTTTGAAGAACTTCATGCAAATAACGAAGTCTTTACAACCATTCTAACAGTGGTTACTACCGCAGTTATGATTGCTGTACTTTTCCAAGTTTCCCAACCTTTTAACTGGTTTAGAAAAACTGTTTTTGTTTTGATGATTATCAGTTGTTTCTTGGTCGGTATGAATATCTTGCCAATCACCAATATGGACCTTTCTTACAGGAGAGGTGTTGAAGATTATGATTATGTGTTGGCAGTTGATGATAGTGTTGAATGGATTTTAAACGGTGAAAATACTAATATTGACGCGGTTAGGCGACCGGATGTTATTAATTACGATGAAGAAAATTATGTAGCTCCTGTAATAACAATTGATGAACATAATAGATGGTGCTTAAACGGTATACCGACTACTCTTGCGGCTAATCCAAATTCTAAGTTTGAACTGCGAGTTGTAAAAGGTTTTTGGTCATTAAACGATAATATTACAAAAGCCAAAGCTTACCATCAACCAGGATTACAATTTTTAGCTTCTGACGCATATAAACGACCAGTTTTGACTATTGATAAACACGGAAATTGGTGTTTGGACGGAATCTCTACCGGTATTATAGTCACTGGCTTTGAAGAAAACCTAACCTTAAATGTTGAAAACAATGGTTATTGGTTCATTAACAATGTGAATACTAGAATAAAAGCCAAAGAAATAATAATTGAAGAAGAATATGTAATACCAGCAGTATCGATAATCACCTTAGATAATAATAGGGTTTTCGCTTTAGATGGTAAACCTACGAATGTTTCAGCTGATTATGGAGCTGAGGTTAGTTTGTTAGTCGATGAATTCGGTTATTGGCTGATTAACGGAACTGAAACTCAAGTGAAAGCAGAGAAGAACGGTGAGAAGATTGTCAGCGACGGTTTTGTATTACCGACAGTTGACATTGATGGTTTTGGTTATTTTACAATCAATAATATTAGCACTAATATACCGGCAGAGGATAATTTGATGATTACAGAAATCCTCATTAGTCTGCTTTTAGTAATGCTAATTAATCCGCTGATGTTCTTAATATCTCAAATTTTGAAAAAACTTCGTCTGGCAAATTAAACTTGACCTGCATTTGCAGGTCTTTCATAATTGTTTTTTAAAAATAAGATATTTGTTTACATTTTTCTGAAAATAAGGTATAATATACAAAGTGAGAAAATCATCTTTGATGAAACTCATCCTTGCTTCATAATGAAGCCTAAAGACCATAAGGAGGTGCAAAAATGAAATTATACACAGGTATGTTCATCATTCGTCCGACTTTGACTGAAGAAGGCTATAAAGCGGTAGTTGCAGAAATTTTGAAAATTTTTACCGACAACGCCAGCCAAATTAAAGAAATCAAAGAATGGGGAATGAAGGATATGGCTTATGAAATCGAAGATTTCAGAAAAGGCTATTATGTGCTGTTTACTGTTGATGCTACACCGGAAGCGGTAGCTGAGTACAACCGTGTTTCTAATATCCGTGAAGATATTATCCGGCATATTATTGTGAAAGACTGAGTGAGAAAATGAATAGAGTAATTTTAGTAGGGCGTCTAACCAAAGATCCTGAACTCAGACATACAAATAACGATATTCCCGTCGTGCAATTTACTATTGCGGTAAATCGGACTTACCAGAGTAAATCCGGTGAAAAACAGGCAGATTTTATTAATTGTGTTGCCTGGAGACAGCAAGCCGAGAATTTGGCACGATATATGCGTAAAGGAAGTATGATTGGGGTGGAAGGGCAGATTCAAACAAGAAGTTATGATGATGCTAATGGTATGAGAAAATTTGTAACCGAAGTTCTAGCTGAAAGCATCCATTTCTTGGAGCCTAAATCAGCAAGGCAAGATTACAATTCCTTTTCAGACATCAATCAATATGATGCTCCTTCCTATAAAGAGAAACCTCAACAAAAACAAAGAGATCCGTTTGAAGACTTACAAAGTGATTTCGATGTCTCAAATGATGATTTACCATTTTAAAAAGGAGGAATAATAATGGCAGGTTATCGAAACCGAAGAAAAAAGAGCTGCTATTTTACCGATAATAAGATTGAAAAAATCGATTGGACTGATTATGAACTTTTAAGAAGGTTCGTTTCCGACCGTGGGAAGATCCTTCCTCGTCGTGTTACCGGAACCAAAGCGATTTATCAAAGAGAATTGGCGGTCGCCATCAAACGCGCTCGGCATATGGCCTTATTACCGTTCGTAAAAGAATAGCATTAGATAACCATAGGAAACTATGGTTTTTTTATCGCCAATGCGAAAAATAAAGTGATAATTATCCCCAAACTTGTCAATAGAAACAGATTAATATTATTTTAAATGATGAAATAGTGTGGTATAATAGAAATAAATAAAGGTGATATATATGAAAAACAAGTTCACATTTCAACAATCTATCATCGTCTTGTTGTTTATCTCCTGTTTTTTTGGTGTTTATTCTTTTCTAAATACCGATTTGCCGATAATAATAAGATATATATCAATTTCTGTTTTTTCAATATGTCTCACTTACTTATACATGGTAAAAATCGGAAACCGGAATCAAAAAAGGTTAGAGTGGTTAGAAAACCGACTTAAGCTTTGGAATTCAATTTCCTACCGTGTGAAAAAAGCCGGCGAGATTTCTTTCTCCAAACTTCCGGTTGGAATTATAGTTTACAATGAAAACAAAGTGATTCAATGGGCTAATAATTCGGCGAAAGAAATATTCCTAAGCCCACTTATAGAAAGAAAAATTGAGCTGCTTAGCCCTGACCTACATACAAAGCTAAAACTTCTGACCGATTTTGATATTCAAATATACGGAAAAACTTATAATTGTCTGGTATTTCCTCAAGATAATCTTCTGTATTTAATTGATAAGACTGAAAGTAAAGAAATCGAAAAGAAATACAGTTCCCGGATGCTTGCCTTAGGTATTCTTGGTTTGGATAACCTTGATCAAGCTCTCGCCTCTCTTGATGCTCAGGAAAGAGCATTACAAATTAGTAATATCATTGGGATTCTCGGCGAATGGGCAGAGCGGCATCTATTTTACTTGCGCGGTTATAGTGAGGAACAATATTTATTAATAATGGACTTTTCTCAACTTGAAAGTTTAATGAAGGATAATTTTCGAATTCTTGAGGAAATAAAAAATTATTGCGTTAAAGAAGGTTTGAGAATTACTGCCTCAATTGGAATAGCTTGCCAAGATGTTTCTGCCGACCGTTTATATGAATTGGCCCAGCAACAACTGGAAATGGCAATTAATCGCGGCGGTAATCAATGTGCTGTTTCTGTTAACGGTGAGGTAAGTTACTTCGGTGCTAAAACAACTTCAATTGAAACTCGTTCTCCGGTTTATGTCCGAGTTAAAGCGGAAACACTTGCAAACTTAATCACAAATTCTTCAAAAGTTTATATTATGTCTCATAAGGATATGGATGCCGATGCTTTTGGGTCTTGCCTAGCAGTCTGTAAATTAACAAAGTCCTTAAAAAGAGAAGCGAAAATTATTTTTGATTCTGATTCGATTGATGAGACTATTAATAATATCTATAAGGTTATTCAACAGGAACATGTTAATGTTTTAGATTATTTGGTACGGCCAAAGGAAGCTTTAGACAGGATTAACGATGATACTCTTTTGATAATAGTAGATACACAATACCAGCATCTTTTGACCAACGAAAAGGTATTCAAAAAGGCAAAGAAAATTGCCATTATTGATCACCATCGTCGTAATAACGAAGCGATAAAGAACTATAATTTCCTTTATACACAATCTTCCGCTTCATCGACCGTTGAATTGATCGTCGAGATGTATCAGTTTTTTGAAACTGAAATTGAAGTTTCACCGGTTGAGGCGACCTGGATGTTGATGGGCGTAATTGTTGATACAAATAATCTGATGTATCGTGTGTCTTATCGAACTTTTAATGTTTTATCAATGTTACAGAAATACGGGGCTGAGATGCCTAAGGTTCAAAGATTCTTGCGGGAAAACTTTGACGAGTATGTAAAACGGATGACAATTCTGAACAATTTGGAAATAATCGATAAAAACTACGGTATTGCAATTTGTAGCGATGATATTTATCCGCGTGCCTTTCTGGCAAAGATTGCTGACAATATTATTTCTGTAAATAATATTAAAGCAGCTTTTTGTATCGGCAGAATCGATGAAAATGAAATCGGCATCAGTGCTCGCAGTCTTGATGAAGTAAATGTTCAAGTTCTTATGGAACAATTTGGCGGCGGCGGTCATTTTAATAATGCAGCGGCGCAGATTAAGGATGTTACGATTGAAGATATTAGGTTAGAATTGATTGAAAAATTAAAGAAAATTGATGATGGAAGGATGAGCGTAATGAAAATCATACTAACAAAAGATGTGAAAGGAAAAGGCAAACAGGGAGATATTATTGATATTCCTGCCGGTCATGCCAATTTCTTGTTGCGGAGTGATCAAGCAATTCTAGCAACAGTAGATAATATAAAGCAACTTGAAAATAAAAAATTAGAAGAAAAAGCAGCCGATGAACGGCATCGGAATGAAATGCTGGAATTAAAGGAATTTATCGAAAAGAATCCGATAAGTATCAGCGTTAAGGTCGGCAAGGAAGGAAAACTTTTCGGAAGTGTCAGCAGTAAGCAAATTATTGATGAATTCAAAAACCAGCACGGTATAACCCTCGATAAAAGAAAGATGCTCTACGATAAAGACGTTGATGCTTTGGGAAGTTATGATGTCCCGATTCAATTACATAAGGATGTTACTGCTCAGATTAAGTTATTTATTGTGGAGAAGCAATGATGGATTCTATCAGAGAAACTCCCAATAGCAGAGAAGCAGAAAATTATGTTCTCGGCTCAATATTAATTGAAAATCGGTATGCGGCAGAAGTGGTAAGTCGGCTTGATTATACGGACTTCTATTATCCGGAAAATGCCAATATCATGAATGCAATTATCCAATTGGATAAGGAAAAAAAGCAAATTGACGTCGCCACGATAATCAATCTTCTTCAAGAAAAGAATTTACTTGAAGCTACCGGAGGGCATGATTATCTATTTGATTTGATTGATGCTATTCCTTCGGTTGTTAATGTGGAAGCATATATCGAAATTATTAAGGAAAAATCCGTAGAACGGGAACTTCTCAGAACGATTCAAGATATTTCAAATAAAATTCTTGATCATAAACTTTCTTTTCATGATTTGATTAGTTTCGCTGAAAGGGAGATTATTGAGGTCTTAAATAAGAGAAAGACCGTTGATCTCATTCGTATTGATACTGCAACCGATAAGGTTCTTTCAATTGTTGAGGCCAATAAAAATAAAGATACGGAAGGTTTAACTGGGCTGGATACGGGCTTTACCGAACTTAATAAAATTACCTTCGGTTTCCAAAACGGTGAATTGATTATTCTTGCTGCTCGTCCCGGTATTGGTAAATCAGCGTTTGCGCTGAATCTTGCATCTAATGTTTGTGCGGCAGAAGAAACTGCATATTCCGCGCTAAAATTTTCGCATCTGATAAGTTGAGTGATTGAATCGATAAAGTCATCGTCTTCCAGCA
>CALEGD010000002.1 GCA_937877075.1 uncultured Acholeplasmatales bacterium | reverse complement strand
ATAACAAAAGGACCTTGGTGATGATTTAATGCATAATGAAGAAGGGAGGATGCTTCCTGTAGATCCTTCGGCATAGTAATTACCAGATTCGGAAGGTGAGAAAGGAAGGCCATATCAAAAGTCCCTTGATGAGTAGAACCGTCTCCACCAACAATTCCGGCTCGGTCAACTAGAAACACTACCTGAGCATTAGTTCTAGCAATATCATGATTGATTTCATCATAAGCTCTTTGGAGAAAGGTCGAGTAAATTGCAACAACTGCTTTTTTACCAGATAAAGCAAGGGCTGAAGCCATAACCACACAATGTTCCTCAGAAATCCCAACATCAATGATTTGCTTCGGAAGTTCTTGTTGATATTTAATCAGACCCGACCCATAGATCATCGCCGGACAAAGGGTGATAATATCGGGGTTAAGTTTTGCCTCTTTTAATAATATCTCCCCAATCCCTTTACTCCAAGAAATTTTACCTTTTGGAGTGGGTTTAAGCGGCTTACCGGTCGCAATATCAAAGGGGGATACTCCATGCCAAGTACCTAAACTATCTTTTTCTGCGAGTTCATAACCTTTACCTTTTTCGGTATTTACATGAATAATAATCGATTGGTCGGAGTTCTTTGCATAAGTCAAAAAGCGAATCAAAGTTTTCATATCATGACCCTCTATCGGTCCGAAATAACGAAAACCGATGGAAGTAAACATATTACCGCCATGTAAGAAGGAACTAATTGCTCTTTTTAGATTTGAAAAAATCTTGGGAGTTAGTTTACGAATCACTTGATATGATCTTCGCAGTCGGACCCGGTCAAAAACTCGGGCAAGACTTCCGACATTAGGAGAAATCGACATATTATTATCATTAAGGATGATGATAACTTTTTGGTCTTTCCTGCTGCCAAGATAATTTAAGGCCGAAAAAGCTAATCCATTTTGAATTGAACCATCACCAATAACAGCGATGACCTCTCCAATATCTGCACCCATCAATTTTGCTTCCAAAAATCCGGAAGCAGCCGAGATGGATGTTGAAGAATGACCGGCTTCCCAACTGTCATAGGGACTTTCGTGATATTTTAAAAATCCACTCAAACCTTCTTTTTTTCTTAAAGTGGGAAAATCCTTAGCTCTTCCGGTTAAAATTTTATGAGTATAAGTTTGATGACCGACATCAAAGATTATTTTATCATTTTTATTATTAAAAACGTAATGAAGAGCTATCGTTAATTCCACCATTCCTAAATTTGAGGAAAAATGACCTCCGGTTTGGCTGATATTTTCTATTAAAAATCGCCTAATATCACCAGCCAAGGTTTTCATTTCTTGATAGGTTAAGTTTTTTAGAAATTCAGGTGATTTAATATCAGAAATTTTCATTACAAAATCCTTTCAATCAAATGATACAATAAATGTTCCCCCAGTATTCTTCTAGCAATCTGTAAGGATTTCTTTTTATGTTCTTGAAGATGTCTGTTGCTTTCATCAAATCCCACCGCATTAGGATAGGTTATCTTTTCAAGATCGGAAAACTCTCGATAATCTTCAAGATCGTCTTTGATTTGGAAAGCGGAACCAAAATGAAAGGCAAGTTCTTCCAAATCCTTTTTTGCAGCTAAATTTAACCCGGCTATAATTCCGCCGCCTAAGATTGAGAGTTTAAAAAGATCTGTAGTCTTATGAAGATGAATCTTTTTTACCTTCTCTAAATCTGCTTCATCAGTTTTCAAATCCAAAACCTGTCCAAGTACCATTCCTGATGACCCGCTAGAAATAGATGCCAGTTCAATCAGTTCCAGTTTCTGCTCGGATGAAATTAAAGACTTTAGAAAATAACGAAAAGCATCGGAAAGAAAAGCATCGGCGGTCAAGATTGCCAGTGCTTCTCCGAATTTTTTATGTAAACTCGGTTTTCCGCGTCTAAAATCATCATTATCCATCGCCGGTAAGTCATCATGGATGAGTGAATAAGTATGGATTAATTCCACGGCCATCGCCGGATAAATTCCTATATTATAATCTATTCCTAAATCTTCAAGAACTAAAAGTAGGAAGAGTGGTCGAAGTCTTTTGCCGCCCGGAAAGAGAGCATAAGTACTCGCTTCCTTTAATTCAATATTATCAATGGTATTGATATGCTCTTCTAAAGTTTGATTAAGTAAATTAAGAAGTTTTTCCATCAGAATCGCTCATTTTCTGAACAATTACCTCCTTGGCTTCAAGGAGTTTTTGTTTACACAAGGAGCTTAATTCCAATCCCCGTTGATATTTCTTAATCGATTCTTCTAAACTTAAGCTGCCGCTTTCAAGCTCCTTAACAATCTCATCTAATTCTTTCAAATATTCTTCAAACATCATATTCTCCTAACTTATTCTTTTTAACTGCTCTGGCAATCACATTTCCATCAGCGAATCTGATTTCTAGATCTTTATCCAGACTGACAGATTCCATTCGGGTCATGAGTTTTTGGTTCTGATAGGTCAGAACATAACCTTTTCGTAACAAATTCAAAGGATTAACCGTAATCATCTTATCGACTAAAGAAAGATAATATTGTTCTTTGTCTTTGAGATAGGCTTGTAAAACTTTTTGAATTTGCTTCTTTTTCTCTTCAAGATTAATCAAGTTTAGATTAATCTTTTCGGGAAGATTATATAATTTCAAGCGTTTAGTTAATTCATTAACTTTTTGAAAGTATTTTTCAATTAAATTTCGGGGTGAATGAACTTGCAAGTTATAATCTATTCGTTCAAGTTCTTTTTCTTTTATTGTCAGAATTTCAAGGAAATTTTTAAAATGGTGACGATTAATCAGATTTTCATAATCATAGTATTTCTTTTCTAATTGTTTCTTGAAATAAAATCTAATTAAATTCATTTTTTCATAGATTTCTTTTGCAATCATAGATTGATCTTTGGTAATCAAAACTGCGGCTCCGGTCGGTGTTGGTGCTCTTTTAGACGCTACGAAATCGCAAATAGTAAAATCAGCCTCATGACCGACGCCACTGACGGTTGGAACAGCGCTTGAAAAGATCGCCCTGGCCAGGGCTTCATCATTGAAACAAGATAAATCTTCGGCACTGCCACCACCCCTGGCTATTATAATTACCTCCACTAAAGGATTCTTTTGGGCAGCCTTTAATGCTTTTATGATAGAAGCGGGAGCATCAACACCTTGAACTAGGGCGGGATAAAGATAAACCTTTGTTAGGGGCCAACGTTTATTGATTGTAGAGACGACATCATGTAAAGCATCTCCGGTCGGAGAGGTAATAAGGGCAATATGATTCGAAAATTCCGGAAGCGGTAATTTCTTTTCTTCAGAAAACAGTCCTTCTTTTTGTAATTTTTCTTTTAATCGTAAAAAATTAAGGTAAAGTTCTCCTAGTCCCACTTCCTGCATTTCATAAACATTTAAATTATAGGTTCCACCTTTTTGGTAAACCGAGACTTGTGCACTAACAATAACTGTCATTCCGTCTGCAGGCATAAATTTTAATTTTCGGGCTTGACCGGAAAACATTATCGCTCTGATTTCCGAATTTTCATCTTTCAAAGAAAAATATAAATGCCCTCCGGAAATCCGAAAATTGGAGACCTCCGCTTTTACATACAGGTTTCGAAGCGCATTATCGGAATCAAATTTATAAGCTATATATTTATTTAAAGCCGTTACGGTTAAGTATTTATTTTCCATTGAGATCGGAAGAGCGTCGTGTAGGGAAA
>CALEGD010000001.1 GCA_937877075.1 uncultured Acholeplasmatales bacterium | reverse complement strand
GTCTTTCAAGCAGTTCAATCAAATTCAAGTTTTCTTGATGATATCAAAGATATCGAGATTGAAAACTTGAATTTGATTGAACTGCTTGAAAGACGGAAAACTTACCGTGAATATGGGATAAATCCTATAACAAGAAAGGAATTCTCTTATCTGCTTTGGTCCACTCAAGGAGTTAAGAAAAGATTAACTCGGGAAACAAAGGCTGGATTTATTGATGTAACTTTTAGGCCGGTTCCTTCCGCCGGTGCCCGTCATCCTTTTGAAACATTTATCTTAATAAATAATGTCCAAGGGTTTACTCCCGGGCTTTACCGTTATCTTTCTACAAAACATAAATTACAGGCTTTAGAAGTTAATTTAGATATTCAAGATGAGATTGTAAAAGCGTGTTTGGGACAGGAGTTTCTAAAAAAGGCAGCCGCTACCTTTATTTGGGTGGCAGATTCCTATCGTACCCGATGGCGATATGGCGAAAGAGGAATGCGTTATTTACTCCTTGATGCCGGACATATCTGCCAGAATCTTTATCTTGCCGCTACTTCAATCAACGCCGGAACTTGTGCAGTCGGCGCCTTTAAGGATGCGGAAATTAACAGTCTTTTAGGACTTGACGGTTCTAATCTCTTTGTAGCCTATCTGGCAACAGTCGGGAAATTGGTTTAATAAATTATCTTGCAAGCATTAATTTGCTTGCTTTTTCTTTTTTTCATTCTATTGTCTTTCTTTTTTCATAATGTTATAATAGGAAAGGAGAAAAAGATGGAATTTGTTATCTATTTCCAAACTAAAATTAATAAGAAATGTCGAAAGGTGAAGGCAAAAAAACTCTTAAAGATTTTAAATAGATTAGCGGAAAGATTTGATTTTCGTATCTATCCGGATAATTCTATTTTTGCTTTACAGTTTTTCCCTTCTGCCTATATGTATATTGAGTTAATTAATGGAGAAATAATCGGCTCGGCTCCGATTATTTATCATGGACCCGGTTTTCATAATTTTCTATGTTTATTTATTGATTTGCTTTCTAAACGACTAAAATTAAAGTTTACGGTTGATGATGAAACCGGTTATTACTTGAACCGTGATTATTCTAAACTTGAAGAAATTTATTTACTGGCTTTAGAGAGATTACTAAAAAGCGGAATTGATAATCGTGGCGGATGTATACTTGCCTGGCCATATCCAAATTGGCATCCGGAGCCGGTTTCAGGTTTTGTCATAGCTCCACTGGGGCGGTGGCATCAAGAGGAATTAAAAGTTATACTTGAAGAGGGCCTCCTTAGGGAATTTTCACGAGACTTTTTCCTTTGGCCGCACCTAAGAAAGGATGAGTACTTTTATCGAAATCTGGGGACTTATTTGCTTTGGACTGAATTTTCTTGGACCAGTCCCCGCCTTCCGGAAGAAGAAAACTTAGTTTTGAAAATCCTTGAGAGTTTTCAAAGAGCAAAACTAATTAATCCTAATATTAATTATCCGGAAGCGGGAATAAAAGAAGTTAAAATGATATTATCGGAAGAAAAACCGATCAGAAGTAATTTCGGCTTTCGAAAAGGAAATCTTATTCATTTACTAGCAAATGATTGGGTGCTTACATTGCCGGGATTTTTTCTTCCTGAAAGGGAGAAGGATAGTTTAATCTTTTGGGGGGATGATCGTAGCCTAAGATTTACCTCGTCGATTGATAGAAGAGTTCTGGATGAAGAAGGTTTTGAGGTGGTTTACCGATTCGATATAAATGATTGTAGCTATCAAGGAAAACAATATTATTTTGAAGCAGAAAAATATTATTACTTAGAAGGTATAATCGATAGCAAAACCGACCAGGCAAGTCTTACCATCACCTGGAAAAAGGAAGAAGATCTTAAATGGGCTTTAGATTCTTTCTTAAAAATCAGAAAAAAACAAATTAATATTAATTACTAATCTAGGTCTAAAAACAAAAATATAAATAAATGAAGTATGATAAGGAGCAATATTTATGAGAAGAATCAAACTAAGAAAGAAACCTAATCTTGGAATCATTCTATTTATTATTTTAGCGGCTATGACTTTAGTAATTTTCTTTATTGACAGCGAAGGCAAGGTTAAACTGACGGAAATCTTTGCTTTGTCGACGGCGGTTTCCGGTATTATCTCTTTTTTAATTGAGATGATTAGAGGTAAAAAGCTTGCGGAAGCGGAATTCATTGTGAATTTAAATCAAATCTTTACCTCAAATGAACAGTACCGTAATGCTTATACCTGGTTTGAGAATTATGATTTTGAAAGTAATCCTGATTTGGATTGCTTATCTAATGCTGATATCAGTAATTATTTGACTTTCTTTGAAACGTTTTATTTATTAATCGAAAGAAATATTATCGACATTGCCATGATTGATAATCTCTTCGGCTATCGCTTTTTTCTAGCCGTCCATAATCCTTGTGTTCAGGAGCGTAAACTAGTTAGGGCTCCCGACAATTTTCATAATATCTATAAACTTGAAAAAAAGTGGATTGAATACAGAAGAAGTATGAGTATGCCAATCTATCATGAAGAGCTATGTCTGGAAAACTGTATTTCGGAAGATGTTTATCTTCGGGTAGTTTTAAGAAAATGAGTAAAGTTCACCTTAGTGAAACGGATTATACCTTTCTTCCTTTGGGTCTTTCCTCTCTTTCCGATTTGCTTAGTTTACAAGAAAATGCCTTTTTAAATATCGAGACGAACGATCTACTGCGTCGGAATTCAAAAGAAGTATTGCTTGATTGTCTTATTAACCATTATACTCTTGGGGTATCTTATTTAAATCAAATAATTGCTTTTGGAATCCTATATTTCGGAAAACTGACAAAGGAAAATATCGGTTATGATTTAGACTTAAAAGAAGAGGAAGTAATAAATGTTGCAAATATTAAACTGATTATCGTAAACAGCGATTATTACGGGAATGGTCTTCAAAAAAAGTTGATTTTAAATCTGGAAAAGGAAGCAAAAAGGAGTGGTTATACTAAACTGGCTTGTACAATTTCTCCTAAAAATATTTATAGTTTAAAGAATTTTCTTGATTGTGGATATAGTTTTAAAAAACAAAAGATAAAGTATGATGGAATAGTTAGAAATATTTATTATAAGAATATTTGAAATCTGGAATACGGACTGCTTAATAATTGACTGTTTATTTTTATAAGTTTGGAGGTATTATGAAGAAGTTATTAATTATAGTTGATTTTCAAAATGATTTTGTTTCGGGAAGTTTGGGTTTTCCGGAAGCAAGCAAATTAGAAGAAGTAATTGCAAATAAAATTAGAGAATTTAAAGATAATGGCAATGATGTTATCTATACATTAGATACTCATCAAGGCGATTATTTAGATACTGTAGAGGGGAAATATTTGCCGGTTAAACATTGCCTGAAAGGGAGTAGAGGCCATGAAATTTACGGTAGAATTAAGGAGCTGGTTCTTGATTCGAAGGTGTTTGAAAAGCCAACATTTCCTTCCCTGGAACTGGCAAATTATCTAAAAGATCAGGATTATCAAGTGGTAGAACTCTGCGGACTAGTTTCAAATATCTGTGTCTTGTCTAATGCAATTATGGTAAAGGCTGCTCTTCCAAGTGCCGAGATAATTGTTGATGCGAAGGCTACTGCCAGCAATGATACTATTATGAATCAAAAATGTTTTGATATTATGTCGGGACTACATATTCAAGTACTTAACCGGGAATAAGTTTCCGGTTTTAACTTTTTAAGATGTAAAAACGCTTTTTAGAAATTGATGATTTACATTTTCTTTAAGTCTATGATATAATTGATGCATTATACTAGGAGGAGAAGCAAATGCTGAAAACAATCTTGTTTGATTTAGACGGATCACTATTACCCCTTGATGAGAAAGCTTTTATACAGATATATTTTGGAGGAGTTGCGAAAAGGTTTGCTTCTATCTATAATCCTGAGGAATTTATTCAAGCTATCTGGCAAGGGACAATAGCCATGATTGATAATGATGGCAAAAGCACTAATGAAGAAGCTTTTTGGAATATGTTTAAAAAGTTGATTAAGGGAGATTATGAGTTTATTGAAAATGAATTTTTGAACTATTATCTTTCCGATTTCAAAGATGTACAAGCGGTATGTAAATTAGATCCATATTCAAGAAAGATTATAGATTTATTAAAAGAAAAAGGTTACCAATTAGTTCTTGCAACCAATCCACTTTTTCCAAAAGTTGCAACTAAGGAGAGAATAAAGTGGGCGGGACTTGATGAATCTGCTTTTGACCTCATCACTACTTATGAAGATAATTATTATTGCAAACCTAAGCTCGAGTATTATCAGAATATCTTAAAACGGATTGGTAGAAACCCTGAGGAATGTCTGATGGTTGGAAATGATATTAGAGAAGATATGGTAGTAGAAAAGTTAGGCATGCAAACCTACCTTTTAACGGAATGTTTAATTAATCCGGAAAATCAGGACATTAGTAAATATCAACACGGAAGTCTTAAAGACTTATTTCAATTAATTTCGAATAAATAGATTTTATCTTATTAGGAGGTAAAGCAAATGAAATATGTCTATGGGCCGATACCTTCCCGAAGGTTAGGAAAATCTTTAGGGGTAAGTCCGATACCGAAAAAGGCCTGTAATTTCTCTTGTGTTTATTGTCAAGTCGGGAGAACCGATATGATGATGAATTCCAGAAGGACTTTCTTTCCGCTAGAAGAAATTATTAATGAATTAGAACAGGTCCTTAAGCTAAATGAAAATCTTGATGTTATTTCGGTTGTTGGTGAGGGAGAACCCACTTTGTATTTACAATTAGGTAAACTAATTGATGAAATACATCGCATATCCGACAAACCGGTAGCGGTTATAACAAATAGTGCTTTACTCTATGACCCGCAAGTACAAACGGAAATCGGTAAAGCCGATATTGTTTTACCGACACTAGATGCTTATGATGAAGCATCATTTCGTAAGATTAACCGACCCCATGGAAGTTTGGAATTTAAAAAGGTCCTTGAGGGCTTAATTGAATTTTCTCATTCTTTTCAAGGCGAACTTTGGTTAGAAATCATGCTCATGAAAGATATCAATGATGACTTATCTAGTTTAGAAAAATATCAAGAGATCTTAAAGAAGATTAAATACAATAGATTATATCTGAATACACCGGTTCGCCCGCCGGCTGAATTAAATATTAATGTAGTGAGTGAGGAAAGGATGAATGAAGCGGTGAAATTGCTTGGAGGAACCTCAATTAGTAGTTTGAGTTCCGGCTGCTTTTTTAGTGAAATAAAAGATGATTACGAAGCAATTCTCAGTATTATCAAACGTCATCCTATGAATCAGCATGAGATAGAGGGTTTTTTAAAGAGTAGAAAGACTCAGAATATTGATAGTATTATCCAAGAACTAAAAAACGATGAAAGCATTGAAACTGTCAATTATAAAGGATTTATTACCTTCCGGGTAAAATAAAACCTTAATCTAACTCACTATTACAAAAAAAGTGAGTTTTTTTTATTTCAATTCCCTTTTTCGACAAACTTTTTGGTTTTCAGAAACTATAATTGTAGTAATTAAGTAAATTTTGTTTTTTTCAATAAATATTACTCACTTTTATTGAAATATTTAATAAAGGTGTTATAATTAAATAAGATTATCAAAAAAGGGAAAAAGAAGCATGAGGATTTTGTTTTTGTTATTTAAAAATTTAATAAAAAAATACCTTCTCTTTGTAACCTCATTAGTCCTATTCATAATCTATATATCCTTCGGGTTTTTGGTTAGAGAATACTTTGTAACAAGCGAAGCGAACAAAAAGGTCATTTTAGATATGATCATTTACTCTGCTGTTTTTTTCTTCACTACAGTGAGCTTTTTTTGCATATCTATAATAAAAAAGAATAAAGCTGGTAAATTCAAATTTATTTTCGCTTTAGGAAAAACTATTTTCGCTTTAGTTTCTTTGTTTAACTTATTTGGTTTAGCCCGCTTAATATATCAAAACACCGAAAACATTATTTCAGAATTGATGTATGTTAAGGATTTCTTTCGTTTCAATTATGGATTTGGTACCGGTAGAACAGGTCTCCACAAATTTCTTGGGGAGTTGGTACAAGCCTTAATATTCATTAGTTCACTAACATTTGTAATCACTTTTTTCTCTTTAAAAATTAAGGAAAAAAGGCTAAACTTTTTTATTTGTTTCGCCCTTAAACAAAAAGCTATTAACGAACAAGTTATAGATCATCATGAAATAAAAGGGTTTCTTTACAAAGCCCTACCTTAGTAACTTAATATTTTCAATGCAAGGCAAAAAGATTTGCTTATTTTTCGTCATATCTAATAAGCAATAATTTGTCCATTTTTTAATGGATTGATTTTGTCATACATTGAAATTAACCAATACTATAAAACTGTTTTTATGGTATTTTTATTTTTCTAACTATTTTTATGTCTTGTTTATATTTTATATATAGTGAATATAGAGAATTTATGTGTGAAAGGAGAGGAATCACATGCATAATTTTAAAAAAGTATTACATAAATCGTTACTAATCTTATTTATTTCTATTTTTGTAATATTTATATTTAGTCAAAAAATTAACATCTCCGCTTATACGGAAAATGAGTGGGGGTTTTATGCTGCAACTTCGTTTGCAGGTGGTGATGGAACAGAAGTCGATCCATACCAGATTTCAACCGCGGAAGAACTAGCATATTTTTCAAAATCTGTTTTTGAAGGTCAAACATATGCCGGGAAATATATTATCTTAACTCAACCTGTTGATTTAAGCGGAACTGACAAATTAGAATCTGGTTTGGACTGGTCTCCGATTGGAACAGAGGATTATAATTTCGAAGGGATTTTTGACGGCAATAATCAAGAGATTTCAAATTTGAGCATCACCGATGTTTCGCCTTATTTAGGCTTGTTTGGGATAGTTGGAGGCTCAACCATTGAAAATGTTGTTTTAAGCAATGTTTACCTAAACAACGGTGATTATAATGATTATGCCGCCATTGGCGCTTTAGCAGGATATGCATCAGGGTATGATTCAAATAACTATTT
Source organism: uncultured Acholeplasmatales bacterium (assembly GCA_937877075.1). GTDB lineage: Bacteria > Bacillota_I > Bacilli_A > ML615J-28 > CAG-698 > DTU067. The sequence continues at coordinate 21,212 of CALEGD010000001.1, read as the reverse complement.
TAAAAATTGTGTTGTAAATGGCGTTACGATAGTAGCAACCGGGACTGATATTGGTGGAATGTTTGGGGACTTTACCGATTCAAACATTGAAGGGTGTCAAGTATATAATGCTAATATTAGTGTTGTTGGATCCGGTGTCGGTGGTATTTATGGTGTTGCATATTACAATATTGATGAAAACATATATAAAATAATCGATTCAAGCGCTTCCGGAACTGTATTTGCTTCTGATGGAAAAGTTGGTGGCATAGGCGGATGGCATTATAATGGTAGACAACATATGATTAATACAATCTCATATGTTAATGTAAGCTCAGGCGAAACTGCTACCGGTGCAGCCGGGGGACTTATTGGCCTTTTTTCATCAGAAGGTGGAGCTCTTTCTCTAACAATTGAAAATAGTTATAATTTCGGAAGTGTTAGCGGAGCAAAAGCTGCAGGTTTTGTCGGTTACTCAGACATTCTTACAAATTCATTTAAAATTATGAATTCTGTTAGCGCCGGACAAGTTAGCGGTACAACAACTAACAGTCTTTCGAATTTATCGAGTACAGAAAACTCGGTTGAATTTACAAATAATTATATTGTTTCAGTAAACCCCGCCATTGAAGTAGCTAGTTTTCCAAGTGTTATTTCGATAACAGGATTTGATACTTTAGATTATCAATCTGTTACTGATACAGTTAAAACCCTCGAACAAAACGGTGTTACAAATGATCTTGAAATAGTTTTTTCAGATAGTTTTAATACCAGAGTGTTGTTAGATGGAGTAGAGCAAGTTATTCAAGACAATAAAGTAATAATTGAAATGGATTCAATTTCTGCTGGTTTACATTCAGTACTTATGATTAATTCAGAGTCAGAAAAAACGGAAGCTTTTATTAAATTTAACTTTTCGAAATTATCTGCATCAATAGAAGTTTTAAGTGAAGATGAAAACAAAGGTACAGTACAAGTTACTCCTGAAATTACAGGACCTGTTTCTTTAGGAACTGTTCTTGAAATTCAAGCATTTCCAAATACAGAGGCGGGATATATCTTTTCATCATGGAAGGATTTTGAAGGTAATGTATTGTCCTATGATGAAATATATCACCATACAGTTAATGAGGATAATGTTATAACCGCTTACTTCTCAAGTCCGAACGATGTTTTTAATGGATTAGAATTTACAAATGATGCTACTTACCCATGGACTTTTGTTGAAAAACTAGGTAAGTTTGCTATTTCTAGTTCCATTCAAGCGCAAGCAAGTAAAGAAACTTCTATATCGATAGAGATTACTGAAACTGGTGCTTACAGTTTTGAGTGGTTTGTTTCAAGTGAATCAGTTAATTATGATTGGCTGAGTTACTCTGTAAACGGTACTGAAATAGCAAAAATTGGCGGCACAGCTATGACTGATTGGAAAACAGTCCTGGTCGGGTTGAAAGCCGGAGATGTTATCAGTTGGAAGTATAGAAAAGATGGTAGTGGTAATAGCGGCGATGATGCTGGTTTTATCACTGGTTTCCGTCGCTTAGAAGGAAATGTTACTGTATCAGTTCAACCAAATGATATTAGCAACGGAACAGTAAACTCCTCGATCAGTTTGGAATCCGCTATTCCATTAGGAACAGAAATAACAGTAACCGCTACGTCAAATGCTGGATTTAAATTTTCCAATTGGTCTGATTCTAGCGGATTAGTGTCAAGAGAAAATCCTTATACATTTATTGTTTTGGAGGAAACGCATTTAGTAGCATACTTTGCGAATTATCGCGAATTCTTTGGCGATGATAATTTCAATATAGATTATGATTATCCATTTGAAATTAGTCAATATCAAGATAAACAAGTTATTCAATCTACTAATCAAGGTATTAGTAATAGTATCTCGCAAATATCCTACACTGCCCCACAAACAGGAGCTTATAGTTTTGAATGGTTTGTTTCAAGCGAGTCAGTTAGTTGGGATTGGTTGAGTTACTCAATAAATGGTAATCAAATAGCTAAAATTGGTGGTACTTCAATGGCCGCTTGGGAAACAATCATAGTCGGCTTGAATGCCGGTGATGTTATTACTTGGATTTACAGAAAAGATAGTTCCGGAGATAAAGGAACCGATACTGGATATGTCGCAAACTTTAAAGTTGCGGAAGGTACTGCGAATATTACAACCAGTTTAAAAACCGAAGGGTCTGGAACAATCACTGCTAATACGGAGCTTACTAATGTTCCGTTAGGCACAGTAGTTACACTTACCCCAGTGCCAACTGAAAATTATGCTTTCTTTGCTTGGCTTGACAGTACAGGAAAAATCATATCTTACAATGAAAACTATACTTTTATTCTTGTGAGAGATTTTTCGATAGTTGCTGAATTTAGAGCTTCGTATGAAGTTACTAATGCTTCTGAATTACAAGCTATGAATAATGATAAATCTGGTGTTTATTATCTAAGAAATAACATTGATTTAACTGGCATTGCTTGGACTTCAATTGGTACAAGCGATAATCCATTTGTGGGAAAGTTTTATGGTAACGGCTTTACCCTAAGCAACTTAAATGCATCTGGTGGTCTATTTGGATATACAAACGCATCTACAATTGAAGATTTAATTTTAGAGAATTTTGTTATTAACGGTGGAGGGACTATTGGTATTTTAGGAAATGTTTCTACAAATGACACAATTAACCAAATCTCTATCATAAATTCAAGCATCAGAGGTAATACCATTGTTGGTGGTTTATTTGCTACTTCCGGTAATTCAGTTATTGATACACTTACCATAACTAATATTAATGTCTATGGTACCGGAGCTACAGTAGGTGGTGTTTTTGGTAAAAACACTGCGACTGTTACTCTAAGAAATGCAATTATTACCGGAAAAGTAGAAGGTAGATCTAATTCAGTTGGTGGAATTCTTGGTTCTCAAGGTGGTACAATTAATATTTATAATACCACTACCTATGCAAATGTATTTGCTGCTAACCATCTTGTTGGAGGTATTTCCGGTGCTTATACCGGAACAATAAATCTATATGATACATTCATGCGTGGAAATATTGGTTTTGGTGGTAGCCATAATAATAATTATCCCTATTGGGGGGTAATCAATGGTTATGGTGCCTGGAACTCTGTTAACTATGAAAATTCAGGTCAAGAGATTTCAGTTGATTTCAGGACGAGCATTAGTGTAAATGCAATTGATATCTTTAATGTTGAGACAGAGCCTAATGGAAAGAGCATTCCTGTACCTACCCCTGTAGACGGAATTTATAGTTTTGATGCTCGACTCTTACTTGAAACTACAACAGCAAGTTTTGGCTTATTATCTGAAACTAGCCCTAATGGTGTAACCGGAAACTATGGTGGTTTTGTGATTCGCTTTACAATGGAAGACGGAACCTTTAAATATATTTCGACTTTAGATAGAGTGAATGCAATGTTTATTTCTAATTTTACTGGTGAAAACCAAGTAGATTTAGACAATCTTACCTCATATATTGATAATTTCAGTACTATGACGATAGATCAGACTATCGGGACAGGAACTTATAAAACAGAATTATTTGAAGGTCAAGAGGTTTCGATTTGGGGAACAGTTTTAGTTGATAATGCGAATGATTATGAACACCTTACCTGGAGAATTAATGGTGGTATTCCTACTATATTCCCTGGAGAACCCGATAACTATTACTATAACTGTCGTTCAATAGTTACTCTATCAATTAAACTTACTAATGATATTGATTTGACTGAGGATCGCTATGCAATTAGTGAAGGCGAAAATGTTAGATTAGTTTCATTAACAGAGTACAATGAATATGCGGGAGACGGAAAAAAGTTTATACTAAATAAAACAGAAGGCTTAGAAGAAGGAACTAAACTTTACCAGTATTATGGACTTGGAAGTTCAGAGATGTATCCCTATAGAGGAAGTCTTTATGGTAATAATCATTCCCTAACCGTTAATATGGATTTCCCCAAAGCCTATTTAGTTGGTATTATTAATTTAAGTTCCGATATGAGTTATCAAACTGTTGTTTCTAATCTTTCTGTTTATGGAACAATAAGAGGAAAATACCGCGTCGGAATTGTCGGTATGTTTGATGGTTATTCCAGAAGCGGAAAAATATTATTTACCAATGTTACAAATTATGCGAATATATCCGGAACGGGTACTGGAGCAGTAGGTGTAGGTGCTTTCCTAGGTAGAATTCACAAAACCGAAGCTAGATTCAATAATTGTATTAACTATGGCTTTATTAGCAGCGGCGGAACTCATTCAGGAATCTTTGTTGGAACGACGGGAACGTCTTCAAGTCATGGCGGCCTATATGCATTTACCGGAACCAATGTTAATTATGGGTCTGCTAATTTTGCTATTAAACCCTATGGTTTTATCTGGGATGCTACTAAGGCAACTGGATTAGATACTATCTATGATGGTTATACGATTGATTTTGGAGCTGCAACAACAGAGGTTGACCTCAAGGTTAATTATACATCAGCTGGAGTTAACGGTTCTTACGAAACTACGCTTAATCCACTTATAACTGATGGTATTTATAGTTTCACATTACCTTATGGATCTGTGATTAGTTCAATCCAATATAAGAATGAATTTAATTTGGATTTTGTGGAAATGGCTTTACCAGGGTCAAATAATTTTGAAATAAATTTAATCAAATCTATTTCTTTAAAGGAAGATACTTTAGTAGTTGAGGAAAAGATTGTTGATGCATCAGTTGAATATTTTGATGGAACTATTGAAACTATTCAGTACACAGTCAATGTTGATTTATCAAGCCCAACTTTGGTATTCAAGAATGTTCCTAGTACCAATAGTCAATATGTAAGTCGCAATATTTCCTTCAATAGGATTTCTCCTGCGGTTACTGAATATGTCGATAGATTTAGAGAGATTCAAAGCTCAACTTCTAATCAAGATTATCTGGATAATTATTATCTAGCTTTAACTAGATATACTGCTATAATTGATTCCTTAGAAGGCGATGCTGATAGCCTTAATTATTTAGCAAATTATTTAAATCAAGAATCTGTTACAAAAGCAGCATTAGATAATTATGCCGATATGATTACAGCTTCAGTTAATTTAAGTAATATTATTGATGTCACTTATGGTGAAGAAGTCGTATATACCTATGATGTAACTCTTAAATCAATATCTGGATTAGATTTAATTACTACGAATGTTGAATTTACTTCAGCAGCGGATCTGGCAAACAAAAAAATGACCCTTACTCCGGTTGCAACAGTAATTTCTTCACCTATTATGGTTTCATTTGCTTTCAATGAAAATTGTGGCATAAATAATGTAAGCAATCCTATTGGAACAATTAAAACTGTCAATATCAAAGCAAGAGATTTGAGTTTTTCGATGAGTAATCAGACAGTTACTTATAACGGAATCAATCAAGTTATGAGTTATACATTATCTGGAAACTTAGAGGCCGATAATATAACTCTAAATCTCCTATATAACGGCAATGCTTCCGCAATTTCAGCTGGAACTTATACTGTTACAGTAGCTGGAATTTCTGGAAATAATTCTGAATTGTATAACCTACAAATTGCTGATGGGTATTCAAGAACTCTTCAAATTAATAAAAAAGCAGTAACAATTACAATTCAAGATAAGACAAGCGTGTATGGAAGTCCGTTAGTTGAACTTGAATCTTCAGTTGAAGGTTTAGTAGAAGGTGATGAGCTTGATCCTAAACTTGAAAAAGCAGCAGGATTAACAGTAGGAAGTTATCAAATTACTTCTAATGCATCTGATCCTAACTATCAAATTACCGTTAATAATGGAACTTATACGATTACACCAAAAACAATCACGGTAACTCCGAATGCAAATCAAAGTAAAGTATATGGAGAATTAGATCCTGAAATTACATATCTCGCAGATGGATTAGTTGGAGAAGATCAATTAACCGGAAGTCTTTCAAGAGTAGCCGGAGAGGATGTCGGAACCTATACAATAACTCTAGGAACCCTAAGTAATCCGAATTATAGTATAACAGTAACTTCAGAAGTCTTTACCATCACTGTAAAAGCGGTTGATGTAGTATGGGTTCATGAAGAAAGTTATACCTATACAGGAAGCGACCAATCAACAACAGTTAAAGCTTATTATCTTAATAACAATGGTGAACAGGTCTTCTTAGATATAGCATTTGATAATGAGTTTATCAATGCCGGTGAGTATGCATTAAATGCATCCTTCAAAGAGACAACAAATAACTATGTATTGGTTAATCCGACAAGAACTTTAGAGATTGGAAAAGCAAATAGGGCTGCTCCAAACCTTAATGTTGTAACTACTCAAACTTCAATAACAATTGAAGCTATTCCGAACGCTATGTATAAACTTGATGATAATGATTGGACAACAGAAAATGTCTTTACTGGTCTAGTTGCCTCTTCAGTTCATACAGTTTATATAAAAATAATTGAAGATCAAAATTATTTTGAATCTTCGGTAAATAGTAAAGTCGTTACTTTAGAGGATAAAATAAATCAGAATTTAGATTTAAATAATATCAATAAGATTTATGGAGATCTGGCATTTGAATTACCGTTAGTAACAGAAGAAGGATTACCGCTTGTATATCTAAGCAGCGATGATTCTGTTGCAAGCATTAGCGGAAATCTTATTACCATTCATAAAGCTGGAACAGTTAAGATAACAGCAGTTCAAGAAGGAACAGAAATATATGCTGCCTTTGAGAAAACTGTAGATTTAGAAATAGCTAAAAAAGCAGTAATAATTACAATTCAAGATAAGACAAGCGTGTATGGAAGTCCGTTAGTTGAACTTGAATCTTCAGTTGAAGGTTTAGTAGAAGGTGATGAGCTTGATCCTAAACTTGAAAAAGCAGCAGGATTAACAGTAGGAAGTTATCAAATTACTTCTAATGCATCTGATCCTAACTATCAAATTACCGTTAATAATGGAACTTATACGATTACACCAAAAGCAATCACGGTTGTTTCTTCAATTTCCAAAATTTATGACGGTAATAATAATGTTATTAACCCGATAGAATTAGTTGGAATAGAAACTGGTGATCTTGTATTTGTTGATGGATATTATGAAGATGCAAATGCAGCGGAAATGAAAAATGTTAATTTTGTTTTATCGGGTGACGCTGCGATTAATTATCAAATTATAGGAACATATCAAGGTATTATTCAAAAGAAACATATTGATATTCAATATATTGGTGAAAGTTCATTAGTCTATACCGGTTCATATTTTGCTGATATTATTAAGGCAAACTTTGTGGGTATTATTGAAGGAGAAGAACCGATAATCGCCAGATATATAAATCTGCAAAACGATAATGAGATTCCTTATACTGAGATTATTAATGCTGGAGAATATCAACTAAATATTACCTTGAATTCGGATAACTATGACTTAGAGGATGAGATTCTAAGCGTTGACATAATAGTAAATCAAAAAGAATATGTTATTACATCTGATATTCTTGATTCTTATACTTATAATGGAGAATCAGTTGAGATCAATGTTTATGCTAACGGAGAACCCTTACTTCAAAGTTTAGGTTTAATTGAGATTTATTTAGGAGTAGAGCAAGTTTTTGAAACGATAAATGCGGGGTCTTATAAAGTTCTTATTACTCCTGTGGATCAGAATAATTATCGTTTCCTAGATAATGAAATAGAATTTGTTATTGTTCCGAAAACTGTTGAGATTACCTTCACGGGAACAGAATTTACCTATAATGAGAAAGTACAAAAGTCGACCGCTTCTATTAGCAATAAAGTGATTGGTGATGATCTTGATTTAGTATTGTCATATAAATTGAAAGGTTTGAATGAAGAAAGTCAATCAATTAATGCTGGCTCATATGTTTTAACTGTACTTGGTTTAAGTGGTGCAGACAAAGATAATTATCGTGTTAATGAAATAACACATGAATATATTATCCGCAAACAAACAATTAGTATTAATTTTGGTATTCTACCTTCAGTTTATAATTACGAAAATCAATATCCACAGTTATTGTTTAGTGTATCTGATGATATTGTAAAATACCATGTAGAAGATGTTCACGGAAACATTGTTGATGAAGTAATTAATGCCGGAACTTATACGATTGTAATAACAGTATTAAATGAAAATTATTTCGCTCAAATTAACACAAGAGAGTTTACTATCGAAAAATTAATTGTTCTAGGAAGTGTCCAATTAAATTCCAACTCTCTAATATATAATGGTAATCCTCAATATAATATTGTCAGTCATACTGTAGAAAAAGACACTGAATATCAACTTTATTATCTAAAAGATGGAATATATTTAGACGGTGTTCCAAGTATGGTAGGTATTTATAAAGTAGTATTAGTGCCTAATGATGACAATGTTCTTATTGACCAAAGTGATCAAAATTATGAGATTAAACCATTACCGATTCTTGTCAGATACCTTAATCCTGAGGTTACTTATAATGGACAAGTTCAGGAAATTAATTATGTAATTGAAAATGTAGTCGGTGATGATCATGTTGAATTAACATTAACTTATAATGATTTACCGATGGTTAGAGATGCGGGAGTATATCAAGTGAAAATTGTTTCTATCAACAATGAAAATTATACATATACCGCTGCATCAAACACTGTCTTTACTATTAAGAAACTTAGTTTACAAATAAAAGCTAATGAAATGAGAATTAGATGGGATCACGACGAAGTAGAACCGACTTACAAATTATTAATTGGAGGAATTGAATCTAATTTACCTGCAACCGATAGTATTGAAGTAGTTTTATATCGTGAAAAGCCTGAAGAAAAATTAGCTAATAAAAAATATGCTATTCTACTGGATTCTTATCTAGTAGAAGATGGAAATAGCGGAAACAACTATGATGTTGAATACATTCCAGAAAACTACATATTTGAAGGCAGTGTTGTTGAAGTATCTCTTGAAAATGAATTTACATATACCGGCCATCAAATAGAATTAGTTCTTGATTCTGGTGATGTTCCTAACACTATTTTTGATATCAAATATTATCAAAATGATTTAGAGATTACCTCAGCTGAGTTAGTTAATTCCGGAACTTATGAAATCCGAATTTCAATCAAAGAAGAATTCCGTATTCAATATAGTTTCGAAAATTCTTTAGAATTTATTTCCCAAACCTTTACTATTCTTAAAAAAGACATTAGTTCTTCCATTAATGTAAATCAACAAACAGCTGTTTATACCGGAACAAAAATTCTTTCAATCGACGTAACTTTGACCGGTTATGAAGACCTAGAAATTGCATTTGTTTTAGTAAATAATAACAATGAACCTGTTGATTTGCTGAATGCCGGAACATATTCCATAAAAATTATGATTATCGATGATAATTATCTTGGCGAAAGCAATTTGTTTGATTTTGTAATCGAGAAAGCTGAAAATAATACTCAACCGATTGCAAACAATGATAATGTTGAAGTTAATCGTAATTCAATTACAATTAAGGATTTAACTGATGTCGAATACAGTTTAGACGGGGTTAATTGGCAAACAAATAATGTTTTTGAAAATCTAACCGATAACGAAAGTTATACCGTATATGTAAGATATTTTGAAACTGCAAATTATCTAGCCTCTCAACATGTTTTAATTGAGGTTATTACCTTAAGTTATCAAGAATTCATCAATAAAGTAAATGAGATTTCTGAAACTGATATTCTTTCGAACTTTACGAAGATTAAAGCTGCAGAAGCATTAAGAAGCGAAATTGATGAAGATTATGAAAACTTATCAGAAGAAGTTAAAACTGCTTTAGATAAACTAGACGATGCGAAAGAAACTTATAATTCTTATATTAATGCGGTAGGCGATGATGTTGTTGAAGCTGAAAAGGTAGCTAATAAGATAACATTTGCTATAGTTAAAGCTATTTTCTCTTTAACTCTTGCTGCTTTACCTATTGGAATTGCACTTTTCAGAAAGTTGTCATTATTTAATAGGAGGTAATTATGAATAAAATTAAAGCTACCATAATATTTGTTTTTGTACTTTTGCTTTCAGTAGTTCTTGTCAGTTGTAAAGATGGGGAACTTGATTTTAAAACCTTCGCAGATAGTTTAAAATTAAGTGATGATTCAGGGATTTCTGGTTACAACCAAAATATTCTGATTAAAGACGGATCAAATGTTGTTTTTGAAGAAAGTAGAACTCTTGCACCTAATGGTGATGCTTATAAGCTCACAACGCAAGTCTTAAAACGATTGAATAACCTTGATTCGGAAAACCAATACAGCGAAAATGAAACACCAGTAGAAACAAATGTTTCTGAGGTTGATAATGGAGTAGATATTGTGTTTTTAAAGGAATATTTTGAAGATGATTTCTCAATTGATCAAAAAGAATTGATTTTCAGTGGTACTGTAAAATCTGATTCTGTTAAATCCTTTATGAATGATAATGAATTTACCGGTCATGAAGTTTCCGTTTCTATTGTTTTAGTTGCAAATACATTCAAGTTGAATAGTATTACTATTTCATATGTCTCACAAAACAATAACGTCGTTACCATTGTTACTACAATGAATTATGTATAAACAAGTTAGGAGGCGGTTTTATAAACTGCCTCCTATTTAGAAAATGAGATTGGAGAAGTATTATGGAAGAGAAGAATAAGATTATCGAAGTAAAACACTTATCAAAAAAATATGGAAAAAGCCCCAAATATGCTATTAATGATATCAATTTTATTAGTTATAAAGGTGAAATATTAGGACTATTGGGTAGAAACGGAGCCGGAAAAAGCACTACTATAAAATGTATAACTGGTTATTTGCCATTTGACGAAGGAAGTATTCAAATAAATGGTTATGATATCAAGAAAAACCCCCTTGAAGCAAAAATGAATTTTGGTTATGTATCTGATAACCGAGCAACTTTTGAAAAAATGACGGGGATGGAATTCCTTAATTTTATGAGTGATATATATAAAGTTCCAGAAGATTTAAGGATGCAAAGAATTGATGAATTTCAAAGGTCTTTTGAATTAGGCGAAAGTATTTATAATCTAATAAGTTCTTATTCTCATGGCATGAAACAAAAAATAGCTATTATGGGTTCCTTAGTTCATTTTCCTGAAGTTTGGATATTGGACGAACCGATGACCGGTCTCGATCCTTTAATTACTCAATCCCTTCGTAATTATATGAATGATTACCGAAAGTCAGGAAAAACGGTCTTGTTTTCTTCTCATAATTTGGATGCTGTTCAAAAAATCTGTGATCGCGTCTTAATCATTGATAATGGTAAATTGGTTGAAGAGATAAATATTAATCTATTTAATCAAGAACAGAAGAAAAACAGCCTTGAAGAATTTTTCTTGGATAAATACGGTGTGTAAAATGAAAAGTGATTTTCTGATTTTACTTAAAAAGCAATTGAAAGAATCATTTTCTTTTTCGAAAAAGGGAAGAAAATCTTTCGATTATTTAGGATTTTTTACATCTTTAATATTAGTTGCAATTGTTGTTTGGGTTTTTATCCTTATTTATGCAACATTTGTCAAGACTTATACTAATATTAGTTTGAACGGAGATGAAATGTTAGAACGTCAATTTGAAATATTAACGATCTCATATTCGCTTTTATTACTATTCAATGTTCTATCCGGAATTAGGAATATTAATGTAAGCATCGCTTCAAACGAAGATTTAGAAATTCTTTTAGTTCTTCCGATTAAACCCCAGATTATTTTTCTTTCAAAATTGTCCGGGATTTTTCTAAGTCAGATCCTTACTTCCTTTCTAATTATTTTGCCCTTAAACCTCACCTTTGGAATTATTACAATCCAAAGTGCATGGTATGTCCTAGTTTCCATATTGATGTGCTTTGTAATTCCATTAATATCAATGATTATTGCCTCCTTCTTATCAATGCCTTATCATTATTTATCAAAATTCTTAAAATCAAAATATATCTTATTAACGATTATATTTACAGCAGGAATAGCTTTATTTTTCTTTCTTTATTCAAGAGTTTTAAGTGTTTTTGAACAATTATTGCAAACAGGGGCAATTAAGTTTGTTTTTAATACGAAAAGAATTATCCAGATTAAAACCTTGACTAAATATCTATATCCTGGAAATTTATTTGCTAGGTTATTGTTGAAGAAGAATTTAGCGGTTGGCTTTTTAAGTATCTTCTTTATTATTCTAGTTTTTGGAAGTCTTGCCTACTACTTAATTAAAAGAATGTTTACGCGAGTCACCCAAGGAAAATTGGAAAACGGAAAGTTTGTGTATAAAAAGACGCAAAGGTATAAGGAACATAATTCATTTATTAGTTTATTAAAAAAAGAATTCATCAATGTAATCAGAACTCCGAATTATGCTTTTCAATATTTTGCCGTGACTTTAAGTTTACCTTTAATGGTTTATACTTCAATTAGCCTAACAAGCTCTTTTGTAAACTCTGCTTTAGGTATAAATTGCAACTTCGAATTATCAATTTTTATTTTAACAATGTTTAGTGTCCTAACAAATACTTTTTGCGCTACGAACATTAGTCGCGACGGAAATATGTTTTTGATGTTGAAAACCATGCCGATCGGCTATAAACAAATCATTTATTCAAAAGTATGCTTTTCATCGATTGTTTCAATCGGCTCTATTCTTATTACCGGAATTGTCTTGCTAGTAAGCAGATACTTGAATTGGTGGGAAGGGTTAACAGTAATTTCTATTACAATATTGATATCTTTTTCGGAAATTTTCTTCGCAACAAAAAAAGATCTCAATCGTCCTCATTTCCCTATCAATTCGAAAAATGAAATTACCGAATCAAATAATACTGTCTCACTAATGATCTTTTTAGGATTGATTATTTCTATCATAATTGGCGCGGTTACATTATTTTCAAAAATACTTACAGCTTTCAGCAGTAAATCCTTAATAAGTTTCGGTCTTTCAGTTGGCATTGTTAGCATTTTTGCTGTTATTTTGTTTTTTACATCCCTAATTTATTTAAGATCAGGGTTAAAGAAAAAGTATTATCAAATGGAGGAGTAAAGTATGAAAAAAAAGATCATGATGTTAATATTAGTTATTCCAATTATACTTATATTAACTGTTTTTTCGGTTGTTAATACTTCTTCCCTGATAGTTGATATTCCGGTATCAGGAATCAATCTCAAAGCCGAAAAAGACGGAGAACTCTACGATTCAATTTATATTGATATAAGCAATTATGACGTAAATGCTCCATTTTATATCATTAGCAATATTGAACCGAAAAATCTATCCGAGAATCTCAAAGTCGTCAGGTTTAGCTTTAATTGGCTAGATGAAGAAATGCAAGACGAGAAAGACTCGAATCAGGTTGTGAGGCTTGAAACTAAGAATATTATGTTTCAAGGAGAAGAAGTAAAAGCTTATGCAATTATCCCTCAAAATGTCGGAAAAATTAAAATAACCGGGACTGCCGGTAATTATTCAGATAGTATAGTTGTAGAAGTAAGTAGTTCGAAACCGACTGCTATCGACTCAATAATTGCAAATAATAAAAATGGTGAAGCAATTAACTTTGAGGAGATTTTTAGCGGCGATGTCCTTTATTTTAAAGCAAATATTTTGCCCGCTACGCTGCATAGCGAAAATACTACTTGGAGTAGTAGTAATCAATTCATAATTGATATTAACGAAGCAACTGGGAAAGCCAGGGTATTAAGTAGCGGTGAGGTAATAGTTACCGCAACCTTACAAGACAGCTATCCTCTTGGAATAACAAAATCAGTAAAGATTAATGTGAAACCAGTGGAATCTGTTTCCGGTATCACTATTGATGGATTTGAAAATGGTGAAAAGACAGTTTCATCAGTTCATAATACATTTAATTTAATGGTGGAGTTAAATGTAAAACAAATTGAAGAAAATTATCAATTTATAAAAAAGGATAATGGAACCATAGATTATTTAGTATTGGATTATGATCAATCAATTATCGAGTCAATGCATATCAGTCTTATGGAAAAAACTGATGATTTTAGAAAGTTTTCGATTTTGGTTAGAATCAAGGAAAACATAGAGGATAAGGACTTTATGATCTACATTCGTCCGAATATATTGGACTTAGAACGGGATCCTGAGATATTTTCGGATTGGGAATGGGCCGGGACGAAAATCAAATTAGTTGATCCGATTGATTATGAGTTTAACTATGCAAATTATAGTCCGATACTTGTGAAAAACTCGACAAATACCTTTTATCTAGAAGTTGAACCGGAAGATGATGGGATTATTAATTATCGTTGGGAATATGAAAATAATAAATTTACTTCAATTGGTGTTGTTAATAAATCAGTTATTAAATTAAAGGCAATCGGACTTGGTGAAACAAACCTGAAAGTAACAGCTTCTTATAATTTTAATGGAGTTGACCAAATTTTATGGACTAAAACAATAAATCTGAGGATAGTTGAACCATATTCAAGCTTAACAATTCTCGAAAATGCGAAGACCTTTGGTTTAGCGGATGAATTTGCTTTTGGCAATCAAAAAATTGAAAATGGTAAATATGTCAATGCATATTATACCTTAGATTTAAAAGGTTATAAAAATGATGTAAACACTGATGTTACCAATATGCAAGAAATTATTTGGGAATCAAGCAATCCGAAAATAGTTTCCATAAATGAAAACGGAACTATTCAAGTTATCAAGAATGGCTTAATTACCATAACGGCTTATGATAAAGCCTCTTATGAATTAGCTAATGCTCTAAATGATCCCAGAAAAATTATTAAAACCAGTTTTCAAATTAGAGCAGTTATTGGATGTAATATTTATTCATCTGATCAATTAGCTAAAGCAACAAATGATAAAGTAAAAATCATCATTCAAAGTGATATTTGGCTTGGTGATAATTATGTTAATGTTATTGATGTGGAAGGTAAGGAGATTTTAGAAACAAAGGTTGATTTAAAAACAGTTTTAGGTACCTTTACGACAACTGCTGATTCTACATTCTATACGAATCCAAAGCAAAATGGCCAAGACTCGCAAACAATTCCTCCGCTATACTATATAGTTGAGTTTAATAATGATGTTTTTGGAAATGGCTATCAAATAAATGCCCATCGAATTACGACCTTAAATAAACATGATGAAATTAATGCAGCTTTTTTTGGACCGCTTAATTTAGTTGCCCTTGGGGAATTTGCTTCTGTAAAGGCTCAGGACAATGTTTCGTTTTTGGTCAGAACACCGGGAATAATTATTGATAATGTTGAACTGGCATCAAGAAAAGATGTTCAAAATTTAACTGATCTCAATTATGTCGGAACCACAATGGAGATAATGGCCGATAATGTTTATATAACAAACAGCTATCTTAAAAACGGCAGAAATGTCTTAAGAGTTTATGGCGAGTATAAACAACATAATAGTGAAACTGCCAGTGCTCCGGTGGCTGATCCAACCCGCGATAATCCAATCAATGTATATTTAATCGGTTCTATTTTGTCTTATGCCAGAGAATTCTTGTTGAAAATCGGAACAAACGAACATATTCTCGGTAATATAGATGGATACCTGACAACCGAAGAAGCTTTTAAAAAAGCTTCACCACATCTAACAAACAGATATGGGACTAATTATTTAAAGTTTAATGACCCAACTAATACAGACAATTTAAATGATGATTATTTTGTCGACACATATGTAAAAACATATATGAATGTAAAAGACAGTCTGTTTAATAATACTGGAATCTATGCTATTGGTATAGAATCTAAATTTGCCGGTCCATCCCTTGATGGTTTGCCTTATAATAGCTGGGCTTTCAAAGACTTTGGTTGGGATGATATTTCCGGAACTAGTTTTGCTGCGGTTTTAAACTTAGAAGGCGAAGTGAAAATTCATGATTGGAAAAACATTAACCTAATCGATAGTTCGAGCTTGTTAGAAGGAGGGTTAGATAATACCTATAAAGACCTTTTGAGTTTTGATATTAAATCATTATTATTTGATCTTTATTACCTAGCAAACGACCCTCATATTTTTGATAATATGGGACAGTATCAAGGACGTTTGAATGAATTTAAAGAAGTTATTACTCCTTATGGCGGAGTTAATTCGGAAGGTAAGCAGAATTATTTCGCTCATGGCGGAATTACATTCTTCGGAGGCGGTAAAAACTATAGTGTAATAAAAACCGATAAAATGGTAACAGAAAGCCTATCAGCTCATAAAATCAGTATTTCTGAAATGCATGCGATAATTCAAAAAGCGGAAACCTTAGGATATTCGATTACAAATTCACGTCTTTACAGTTTAATCCATTATGCTTCCGGAAGAGAAAGTTTTAACTTCTTAATGTATAATTCTAATTCGAATTTCGGTCCGGATGATCAAAATTTAGCACCGAAAACAGTGAAAAGATGTAAGATTGATGAATTAAACCGTTAAATAAAAGCATCTCCTAACTATTTAGGAGTGCTTTTATTCTTGAAACAGTTATTTTTCTACCTTTTATCTTTCAATATCTAAAAATATAATAATAAATACCGGCGAAGGTATGAAAAGGTTTCAAGTTACATTTATTTAACTGTATTACATTTTATATGTTTTTCTTTCTCTTTTTAGAAAGTATTGACGTGGATATTAGAGGTTCAATATTTTGTTTCGTAATTATATTGAGTCTCGTTTAATTTACGAAGTTGTTGTGATTTTGTTTTTGGGAGTTTGAAAAATCGATAATATTATTTATGTGTTTCAACCCACTTACTTTTATTTATAAATTAGAAATCTTAAACTATTTTATAAGGAATCTAATTAATGGTTTTTTAAAAAAATTAAAATCTAATTGAGTTAAATAATTAGAAGAAGATAGAACAGCAAAAAAATGCAAATTTATTATTTATTTAATTTGAAATAAGTTGACTCATATTTTATTTCATGCTAAAATTAAGTTATAAAATGCAATATGAAAATATACATTTTGAATACTAACCTCTAATTTGGTAAGCATATATATGTATTGGGTAATACTGAATTGGAGGTGTAAAAATGGGGGATTTTATGAATGCTGTAAAAGATCACATCCAAGAAGGATTGGAACAAGCTGTAAAGTTTAGATCAAGTATTTATAAGGTGAATCAGAAAAATGCCTTTGGGGTAGATTTAAATTTAGCTGCTGAACACCTGAGTAGGATTGTAAACTTCGGTAAAGAAATTGCTATTATTGAGACGGATTTGTCTGATATAAAGGATTCCGAATTAGGAGAAATATCCGGATATACAAGCTTTAAAAAAGATAGGATTTATATAATTGTAAATGAAAATGATACTTCCTATAGAAAAAGGTTTACGGTAGCACATGAATTAGGTCATATTTTTATGGGCGATTTAACAGAGGAGAATAGTTGCTTTTTTAGATCACAAGCAATAAAAACTTCTGTAAATAAAGAATATATTAAGATAGAACAACGAGCAAATGCATTTGCAAGTGAATTGCTTATGCCCACAAAAGAAGTTGAATATTTAATTCAAAAAGGTTTTACTACAGAGAAATTAGCCGTTATATTCGGGGTATCTTTTTCGGCTATGAGAACTAAAGTAGGAATTATTTTCGGGTATTGAGATAGGGCGAATTCATGAGAGAGTTTAAGAGATTTAATGATGCAGAAGCGAAAAGAGAAAGCCATGATGACTCTAATAAGTTTGATTCTCAGAGTAAAAACATAATAAACAATGTTTTAAACGCCTTTAAAAGTGAAGAAAACTATACAAAAGGCTTCAGATATGTTTTTTCTATTATCATAATACTTTTTATGCTTGTAAATTTTGTTGCAATTTTATTAGTGTGTAAATATGCTGTGCTTGAAAAAGAACCTAATATTGCATCTGTTGCAACAGTTTTAGTTGCCTTAATTGCTGAAATGGTAGGATTATTAGCCATTATTTTTAAGTATTTATTTAATAGAAAAGAAAATAAGATTCTTGAAATAATGCTTGAATACTTAAAAGTCAAATCAAAACATGACCTAAATAATTTATACACTTTACCTTATCCTGACATTGATGATGATTTCATAAATGAAGACTAACCTAAACTGGTGGTCTTTTTTCTTATGTTAAAAGTTGGTAGATTATTAAATGAATGTGATTATTGGATGGTATTTTGTCTAAATTGGTAAAAACCATAAAAAATCTTACCATTTTTGCTATCTCATGTTATAATATAAGTAATAGTGGGAAATATTACTTTTTCGAAATATAGACAATCTGATATGGGGAGGTTTAAATATGGCTAATTTGCTAGACGACAATTTCCGGTTGAATGAAAGAATGCTTTCTTTCGTTTTTTCGAAATGGATTGTCTTTTTTTTAATCCTCTTATTAGCCTATGGAAATAGGTGGACATATGCTTAAAAATAATCAAAAAGCTTTTACATTAACTGAGATGATTATTACTATAGCGATATCAGGCATCTTTTTTGCTCTTATTTCTTCAATCATGATCGGACTTTTATCTTCCTATCGAAATTTTGAAGAAGATGCTTCTAGAAAACGTGAAATCAGACAAGTTTGGGTTTTAATTCTTGAAGCGGTTGAAGAAGCTAATAAAAACGGAAGCAAGTTAATGATTAGAGAAGAAGATGGAGATCTCTTGATAACTATTGGCGTTGAACAGGATCATTTTCTTGAATACAATAAGGACCAGAATTTATTAATATCCGGAAACAGGAGTCTTAGTTTAGTATATATTGAAGCTATGCAAGTTGATGTTCTCAATTTAGGAAGCATTACAATTGCCTTTATCGACGATTCCGGAAACAAAGATAGCCGAGTCTTTAATCTTTATGGAGGAGTTATTATCCTATGAAGAGAAATTTACTAACAATTACTTTAGTTGATAATATTTTCTATTTTGATATTCTCTGCATTAACCAGCAAAAACAATTGCAAGTAGAGTTCAGATTAAATTATCTTTTGGATCGAGCTAATAATATTTTAAATAAATACCTACAAACACTAGCCAGAAATATTCGTCATGATTTGATTTATAAAGATTATAATAAGTATCCGATAATCGTGAATCTAAACTTGAATGGGATTTTTATTGAAAATATTGAGGTTCCCCGTTTATCAAAAAGAGAAACAAAACGGGCTTTACATTTGGAACTGGCGAAATTATATGGCAATTTTGATTCGAAGTTTATTTATTCTGTTTTGAAGTTTCCGTATGGAAAGCAATTTAATTTACAGGTTGCTCTCTTTGATTTGGAGATTTATCGAAACATCTTATTCTTTTTGAATGAAACAAGATTAAAAATTCAAAGCATTACTCTTGCACCAAATAATTTTAAAAATTTATTGCTTGATAACAAAATGATTTATCGTCCTGAAAATGCTAATATCGTGATAAATATCGGCAAGAACTATACAACAATTATTGGCGTCAGAGGCAAAGAAGTTATTGCTCATCATATTATTAATCATGGTTATAAAACTTTTGAGGATAAATTTATTGATTTACTGAAAAGTTCAAGTGACGAAGAAGCTCCTTCTTTAAATCTTAAAAAGGAAATGAATCGGGAACTTTTCCCGATTATCGAAGAGGTTAATAGAATCAGCGGTGCTTTGATTACCGAATCCGAGGTTGAAATCTATTTATATGTAGAAGATGAAATAGAAGATAGACTGATTAACGCGATGGCATTTTGTTTTGAAATACCGATTAATAAACTGCTGGCTCAACCCTATCTAAAGGAGATACTAGAGATGTCGGTATTGGTGAAAGTTGATCGCACTCATGATTTTATCTTTCCGACGAGGATTAGCGATGAAAAGGAGAATTAAGGGTTTTACCCTAACTGAGGTAATGGTTTCGGTTGCGATTGCTGGAATTCTTCTGGTTGCAATCTCGACAGTATTTATTCGCTATTTTAGAATCGAGAACAGATTAACGGTGAAGGAGAATATTTTAGGGGAAATCGAAAATATTTACGAAATCTATACCAGTTCACCATCATCATTTCCGGAAACTTATAGTTCTTATCTAGGTAGGGAAATAACCTTTCTTGAGACAGAAATAATATATTATGATGATGATTTTAAGATTATTTTAGAAGAAGAAAGTGGAAATTATCTGATTTTAAAGTATAAGATTTTACCTCAGGGAGAATCCCAACTTTATAGTTTGGAAATAGAACCTTATCATAAAAACAAAATGATTACTTTTAATGAACAGTTCGGCTTTAATAGAGAAATAATTGACGGAGGCGGAAATGAAGAATAGTAAGGGTTCGACTTTAATGATTGTTATGTTGGTGTTTACCCTTTTCGCGATCCTATCAGCTGCGCTTTCAATTTTGCTTTTTATGAATTTACAGTTTAGATTAAAGTCAATTGAAAATCGTTCTTTAATGATCGAGACAACCAATGACGCTTACCTATATTTAAAAGATAAAGATAGTAATTATTTTAATACTTTGATCGAAGAGTTTAATGGTTATGAAGAAGATTCCGGTTATCTGGTGAATGTCACTTTTGAAAACGGTAATTATCGGATAGATTTTCAAAAGGCTGACAATGAAAAGAATAAAGTAAATTTTCTAATTAGTTTTATTGATGGAAATTATCAGATTCTAGCTTGGAGCAAAGGCTGATGGAAAACTTTATTATTACTTTAATCTTTGGGATTGCCGGTCTTTGTTTTGGAAGTTTCGGAAATGTTGTAATTTATAGATTGCCGAAAAAGATGTCTCTAACTAAACCAAGGAGTTTTTGTAGTAATTGTCATAACAAGATTAAATGGTATGATAATATACCGCTTTTATCCTATTTGATTCTCGGAGGAAAATGCCGATATTGTCGGAATGCTATTGGAATCAGGCATTTGTTTGTAGAGGTCTTAACCGGATTTCTCTGGGGATTTACTTATCTGAAATTTGGACTTACTCCGTTGACATTTATCACTTGTTTTGTATTTTTGCTTTTTATTATTCTAGCATTTATCGATATCGATTATTATGAAATACCGGATAGCATCAATTTGATTCTCTCTATCCTGGGAATTCTTGCAATTTTTTTTGCTCCGCTAAATGGGGAAATATTAGTTATCAATTATCAAGATCGCCTACTTTCCTTATTTTCTTCATTAATTCTTATTTTGATATTTTATCTATTTGGAAGATTATCAAAGAAGGAAG